>NZ_VMLY01000003.1:0-122835 GCF_013276905.1 Streptococcus sp. 3109
GTTGCTGTCGCATCATCTCCTTTATTTGCTACTGCTTGCGCTACTGCTTGCGCTTGTGTTATATCATTTTGCGCTTCAGCTACTTTATTATTGTACGCTGTAACACTGTCTGGTGTTTTGTTTGCTGTATCTGCTCTATTGCTTAATGCTGCTGCTTCTCTTGATAATTTTTCCTTAGCTGGCGTTGTTCCTGCATTGTTCAATGCTGTTGTTGCTTTTTCTAAGTTCGTTTTAGCGTCGCCTACTTTTCTTAGTGCTTCTCTTACTTGATCCGCTGTCGCATTCTCATTTCCAATCACATCTTCTGCGTCGCTCTTAGCTGTTTCTGCTGCTTGCTTAGCTGTTTCGTATGCTTGTACTTTGCTTTGTGGTTTATCCGCTGTATCTGCATTTACTGCTATCGCATCTGCTAATTCATTTTTAGCTGTTGTTAAGCCTGATTTGTCTTCTGCCGTTACTTCATAAGACACCCTAACTATCTCAGTACTGTTGTCTGCATAAGTTACCATAACTTCAAGAGTATGAGTTCCTACAGTTGTTGGATATTTCGTTCCTTCTTTTAGTGCAGCTGATCGTTTGTTAGCTACATCTACCGCAGCAAGTAATTCTTTATCTGTCGTTGATTCTCCAACTTTTTTCGTAATTTTCGTCACTTCAACTTCATGCGTAGGAATCGGAATAGAAGTTGGTGTCTCTCCACTCTTAAGTTCTCCTTCTCCTTTAGTAGCTATTGCTGTTACTTGACGATTTCCATCGACAGAATCAGAGCTTAGGACTAAGTAATCTCCTTCTCTTGTTATTCTAGAGTTAGACGGTAGCTCCCAGTTGTTTTCTGAAGTAAGAGTATATTCCTCAGTTCTAATTCCTTTTGGAATTGTTAACCTTACTTTATCCGCATCTGTTGGTAACTTAATACGAGTTGTACCGTTGTCCTTATTCTCATAAGTTAACTCTGCAGGTTTTGGATTTGTTACTGTAATTGTTACCTCGTACTCGCCAGGTCTACTTGTATCAGATTGTTCTTTTTCTGTTACTTTTACTGTATATGTTCTTTTTCCTACTGTATCAATATCCGGTGTTTGTAGCCATGTTGCATCAAAATCACTTGGGAAGTCTTTTTCCATACTTTTCTCAGTATACTTAATCCCTTTTTTAGCATCATTTTTTAAAGCTTTTAATTCTTCACTTCCTTTTGGTTGCGTAATTGTTCTACCTTCGAAGTTTCTATTTTTTGCTACATAGATATTTTCTTTATCACTAACAGCATCAAAGACTGTCTGTGTTACTGATAATGGAACTGACGACGAACCTATAACTGTTGTGTCATCAGTCTGGCGAAGATAACGATCTGATGGTAAATTATAGCTCCATCTTCCATTAGTCGGAATTACGTCTTGACTTCCTTTAGCACCACGACCATCTTGGAAATGAATAGTTACTTTCGTTGCACTTAGAAGCGCTGTACCAGAAATTGTACGATCCGTATCACTTAATTTAGCACTTTCTCCTTGACCTTCTGTTGGGTTAATTGTAGGTTTCGTTGGTTTTGCTACTAATGCATGAGAAATATCAATAGTAGAACCATCCGGGAAGTTAGCAACAACTGTTCTGGTTTTTTCAGTATCAGTTCCTGCTGTGTAAGTCACATTTGCAGGAAGTTTAGCATTTCCTTGGTTTACTTCTCGAACTTTGTCTGCAAAACGTGTTTTTGCTTCTTGTTTGAAATTATCACCTTCAAGATCATCATTACCAAAAATCGCTTTTTCTGCTTCTGTTGGATATTTTAGCGAATCTTTGTAGAAGTCTGCCATAGTTTTAACAACAATGTTCTTCTCAATAACATTAGACTCTTCACCTGCAGCATCAATTGTAGATAATACAAGTGTATAATTTCCAGCTGGTATTCTGTTGTTCACAGCAGATACTGATGTACCTGGCCTATCAGCAGACATATCTCTATCTCTAAATACACGAACTCGTAATTTTCCTACGTTTGAAGCAGCATAACCTACTGTTAAACCATTATCATCCTCAACGTCGCTTCCCTCAAAATATCCTTTAAGTTCATCAACAGTTGGTGCGGCAAATACATGATTATCCTTAAGTTTAGGTGTATCCGTTCCAACTTCTTTAGTTAGTTCGACTGTCGGTCTTGTATTTGTAGGAGTTTCTGAAAGAATCCAATTTAATTCAGCCTGACGATTGACATCAATTGGTTGATTAATCGCTCCTCCATTATATAAGTGTGCTCTGAATTTTACAGCCCCTCGCTCTGAACCGATTGTAAACGGTGAATTATATACACTATTATCTTTAACTTTTAGTGTAACTTTAGTCATAGCTTGATTATCTGGATCTACTTCTGCTGTTAATTCAAGTTTATTAGTCGTAGCTGTGTCTGTTGCTAAAGTCCAATTATCTCCCACTTTCTTCAAGCCGATGTCTACTCCACTATTGCTTACTGAACCTCCTATGCGGATATATCCACCAGTTGCATCATGTGGTATGTGTACAGTTATAGTACGACCAGCTTGAAGTGGAGTATCTACAGTAGCTCTACCCATTAGAACACCAACTCTAGTTGGTTCTGAATCTACACCATTTTTAACTTGTACAACACTAATTTCTCTATCACTGTATTTCGCATTAAATCTAGAGGCTGTTTGTGTAAGTAATTCAGTTGATGTTAATGTGTAATTCCAGCTACCATCTCTAGAAACATTAATTTCTTTCTCGTTACCATCTTGTAAAGTTAATTTTACTTTTTCGGCTCCTGCCATAGCTTGACCTGAAATAGTACGAGCAGTTGATAGAAGTCCAGAAACTGAAGAACGAGTTTCTAAATTATCAACACTCGGAGCTAGTGGTCGTGAAATTACCGTTACATCAACTTCTTCTGTTGAATTGTCTTGATAAGTTAATGTAGTTTTAACCACCTTTTTAGTTCCAGCCGCAACAGCGGTTTGTTGTTCCTTAGCAACAACTGTTCGTTTATTATTAGCTTCCACACCTGCAGATAATTGTTCATTAGTTGGTGTTCCGTTAGCTGAAATAACAACATTCGTCGCTTTAGGAGCTACATGCTCTGGTATAGAGATTGTCTTCGTACGCTGTTGTGATTTCTCCTCTCCTGTTCCTCTAGTAGCGGATGTTGTAATAGGAGTGTCTCTATTTACTTTTCTATAATCAAATGTAACCTTACCATCCCTGAAGCTTACTCCATCTGGTAAGCTTCCTGCTGTCCAAGTATTACCTTGGCGCTTAGATACAGTTACTGTCGACATTACATTATTTTTATTTTTATAGCTTAATGTAACTTCTTCAGCGTTTGTTGGTAATGCAACTTCTACATCTCCGTTTTGATGTATAATAGCATCAGCTATTTCACTAGGTTGTTCAAACTTCGCTTTACTTTTTTCATTAGCAGTTGTTTTACTATCGTTTGATGCAATAACCGAAACAGTAGTACCATCCTCTACAGCACCTTTTGGAATAGAAATTTTTCGTGCATCAGAATAAGTATTTATTCCATTATGAGATGTCCATGTTCTACCGTTTTTCGTGTATTCTAATGTTGTTGACGTAGTTTGCCCTGTCGGTGTATAAGTTAAACTCATACGAGTCGCATCTTCCGGAACATGGATATCCACAGCCCCATCTGCTTGAGCAACATTTGTTAGACCATCTAATCTACTTAGAGCTTTTATTGTTGTTGAAGCACTGTAATCTGATGTTTTCGTTTTTTGTTTAACAGTCACTTCAGAACCTGCTAGTGCTGTATCTCGTTGAAGTTGAATTTCACCTAGACCATCAGTCTCATTTGTAATCGATACTGTAGCATCAGCATTCGCATTATCTTTATCCCAGTTTCCATTGTTTTTCGTAAATCCTACTGTTTTAGTAGCTCCATTTGCATTAACATAGGTAAGCGTCACTTTTGTAGCTCCATCTTGCCCTACTTTCGCTTTCACTACTAAATCTTCTGGACTTTGAGAGATACTTGGTTTCGATGGTGCCTGCGTCGTACTGTTTACACTCGTGCTATATCCCGAGTCTACATTATCAGGTGTGTATATCGTTTTTGCACGAATATTGTCAGAAAGTGGTAATGTACCATTTACCGTTACCGTAACATTATTTTTGACAGTTGTATAAGATTCATTATCACCTTTCGGTACATTTACTGAACCAATCTCAGTATCGCCATTGTATAATTTAACTGTTGTTCCTGGTGTAACGTTATTAACTGTTACTGTTTGATTTGTCTTATTCGCTTTTCCAGCTAGTGAGGCAACATCAACAGATGGTACTTTAGGTTTAGACACAAACGTAATCACATGGTCTTCAGAACGATTATCTCGAAAATCCTGGGTATTTTGAGAGTTTGGATAGAAAACTCGAATTGTATCCGTACGTTTTCCTAGATAATCTGCAGTTTGGCTACGTGTATCTCCTCCATATTCAGAATATCCATTCTCTCTGTTTGATTGCCAATAATATTTAACATTAGTGTTAAAGTTAGAAGTTAAATACTTCCCTGTTGCACTAGTAGAAGCTGAGAAGTTAGTTCCTACTGTTGTTTCATAAATACCGTTACCATTCACAGTTGCGTGATAGACTGGCGTATTGATTGTTACATTTTTAACTTCATCTCTAGGTTGACCGTTCTCATCTGTTACATGGTAGGTAACTTTTACTACTCCTGTTTTATCCAGACCTTCAACTGCTGTATTTGGTCGGCTTTCCCAAGCTACATCCGCTGCTGGCTTAGTAACATTTTGAGTACCATTTTTGAATTGAACATACGTTTCAGGATTGTTTCCCTCTTGCAACGCTTTATCTTTAACTTGTGGAAACTTAGTTTGCTTAGCTTCTACTTTTGGAAGAACCTCATAACGCAAGTAGTAAGTAGCTGTATTATTTGATGCATCTTTTACGGTAATTTGAGCTGTATGTTGTCCTACCTCTTGCGTATCTGCAACATTCCCACTAAATGTTGAATCACTATATTTACTATTTTCTTTGGCGTTTGTTTGACTTTGGAACTGATCTCCAAAATTCTGTTTAGTAATTCCAGCAGGGGTATCTGTTATATCCAACTCCTTGACACTACCTATATTATCCCAAACCTTAAGTTTCGGTGCAAATGCACTTCCTTGGACAACTTTGTATATTGGAGTTGTAGCAGTATTTTCAGTAGTCGGAAGAACATGATCACCTAAACTCACCTTCGGTGCCGTTTCATCTCCTTTTACGAATACCCTATTATTATCTGATTCTAGACTTTGTCCTTCTTCATATTGACTAGCTCCAACTGGATAGTTCTTTGCAGTCCTCCCGTATGGAATATGGATTGTCCCTGTTCCATCTGGATTATTCGAAATAGTTATATAGTCATAGTTTTGTGATTCTTTGACCCATGAATTTCCTACTTTAGTGAATGTTTCATTAGCACCAAAGACTCCCGGAGGGAAAAAAGTAATCTTCGCCTTATTAGCCCCACCTTGTCCAACTTTGGCAGTAACCTCTAAAGTATCTGGATCTTGACTTACTTCCGGCTTTATTTGGTGTTTTGTTATTGGGTCAGTTGCTTGTATACTATCGGTACTCAAGGTAGAAACTAAGTTTTCATCTATTTTTCCTGTTTTTTCATCTGTCAATGCAGTTATAAGTCGAAGTGGTTGAGTTCCTAATTTATCCACCCTAAATTTATCAGGTGTGAATACGGCTCTTTTATCTCCATCTCTTGGATTTGTTTCAGCGATAATTTCATAACCTTGTGCTTTAGAAGGATAATCATTACTATTGTTTCCACCTCTAACCAAAAAGACTCTCCATTTTTTACCATCTTGCACCTTACCATTACTAACACTCACACCTTTTGCATTTATAATGATAGGCGACTGGGTTGTTTTTAGATTCTCTTGAGCTTTCCCTTTCAAGTTTTCTGATGTTGTTTCAAAAGATGGGGCTGCTGGCGGATAGTTAATAACCGTGGTAAATGTTTTCGTTACACCACTATTAGAAGTTGCTTCAAATATAAGTCTATAAGAACCCTGAATATTTCCTGCCGGCACACGTACATTTATCCCTTTTCTTGTGGTACTAGATGCATTAGACGGTTGATTTTTAGTGAATCCAGGTAAGTTGTCTGGATTTTTCACGTCTACATTTTTAATTCCATCTGGAGACTCAGCTATAAAGGCGTGGAGTAACTCCGCATCTCTTGGGTTGTCTTTTACTAAACGTTCTCCTATTGGTTTTCTATCGATTCTATCACTGCCACTAAAGAAACCAGTAGTCCCTAGCCTTAGTCCATCTACTTTTTTATCAGAAGAAGGATCAGAATAAACTCCTTCAGTCATCCTATTTTGGCGATTTAACCAACTTCCTCCCACTTTTTGTTTCACATAGTAAGTCCCAGCTTGAAGATTGACTCTTGAAAACGTAACTTGATTTCCTTGACCGTTAGCTGCAACTGTACCTATAAGTGAATCAGCTTGATTATTTACACCTTTTCTATATAAGCTCACTACGCTATTTGGTTCGATATTTCTCACTGTAACATCATGTGTTTGCCCTAGTTTTGTTTCTATATCTGTTGTTATTTCAGGTTTTTTAGGTTTTGTTACAAAATGGATTTCTCCTTCATTAGAGGAACCATCATTATACGAAACTTTATACTTATAAGTGTGAACCCCTGCTCTAGATATAGCATCTAAAGTTACTTGTTCTTTAGTAAGTTCACTATCTCCTTTATACCATCTGATGGTTTGTCCATTATTCAATGCATCATTTTTAGCAGTCTCTTTATCTATCTTTTGATCACCTTCGTTATAATAGTCTCCATAAGACTGAGCATCTATATCGAAAGCATTGTCAGTACCTGCGTTACCACCGTTCGTTAAAACTCCTTTAACGTTTGGATCTAACGGCTTATCTTCATATCTTTCATAAGCATAAGCAGCGCTACCATTTTTCTCTTTAACTTTTATTCCTTCTCCTAGGTATCTAGACGTATAATATGCCGTATTTTGTTCAACTTCATAATAGCCATTACCTTGAAGACGATATATGTTTTTATCAGCAAATCCCTTCTCACTATCTGTTCTAACGTGCACTATACTTCCTAAATAAGTTTTTTCTCCATTTTTAATACCTTTTAATACAGATAAATAATCTAATTTATTTAAATCGTTATTACCTTGCGTTTTGAAAGTAATTGTATAACTCGTATTCCCTGCTATTCTACCGTAATAAGTTACTCCTCTAGAATCTTTAATTCTCTGTAGTTTCTGATTTCCTAACTCTCTTTCTGCTCTTGATTGTAATTCTGAGTTAGCTGGTACAGTTTCGCTATCCCCTCTACTGTGGAATGCATCTGGTTGTGTATTTCGGATTGCTAATCCGCTTCTATAAAACTCATCTACATTTCCTACTAAATAGTAATTAGGGCTTCCTGGAGTTCCTACTCCAGCAGCATTCGTATTCTCGGGAGTTCCCTTCACTACACTGTTTGCTCCAGCCGCACTCAATGATCCAGTAACCATATCTTGATTATTACCTCTACCCTGGGTTGAATTCGAAGTTGTTCCAGCGTTATCGGTTTTAGTTACTGTTACTGTATCTTGTTTAATATTTTGGCCGTTAGGCACCGTAAACATGAAGCTAATACCATCTAAATCATTTCTTCCAGGGTTAATCTCAATATTCCATCTAAAACCTTCTGTTGTTGGGGTTACTGTTTCTTTCAAATATCCTTGTAGTCTACTAATTCTATCTGGATTTCCAGAACCTCTGACAGCACGCTCATTAAAAAACGCATAAGTGTATCGGCTATATGGACTAGCGGGGTCTTGTCCTCTATCAAAGTAGTACCTATTTTTATTATTATATATTCCAACACTATCAACTGAGCGAGGTGTCCTGTTCGAACGCGGTTGGATGGTTGTTGGTTCTGTATCTGAAGATTGCTCATGTTCGATGTCATCTTCATCATCATCAAGTGAATAACCAGACTCATTCCTCTTAGAAACCCGTGGTTCAAGGGGATTTGAAACAACCGCTCCATTAGCCTCTTTTTCAGCAAGAACTCCTTCGATAAGTTCACGTGATTTTTTCAGATCTGCTAAGGCCGCATCAAAATCTGATTGACTGATAGTGTCTCCTTTAGAGAAGGCTTCATTGAACTTATCAACGGCTGCCTTGGCTGCTTGGATTTTATCTTCCGACGCATTGTTAGCTCGGAGTTGATTAGTGATAAACTCTAACTCTTTTTTTAGGTCATAAACACCATTTTTACCTTCTGTGTTGGTGTAGGTTGGGAGTGCCTGTGGAGTAGCTTGAGAGCTAGAGCTAGCTCCAGGAGTAGTTGCGTTCCCTCCAGCAGATGAAGCGTCTTGGGTTGCAGCTGGTGCTGTCGCGCTCAAGCCTCCTCCTCTACGACGCTTCCCTCCGGTTGGTTGCTCGGTCACAGCTCCGTCTGGAGTAGCGAGTCCGGTAGAAGTTATACCTGTAGATGTGAGGTCTGTAGATGCTAGACCTGCTTTTTCCAAGATTGTTGGATTTTCTAGGGCAGGCGTCAAGGCTTGGTTGACACGGCTGATTAGGGCTTCCATAGCCCTTGTTTGCTCGTCAACTTGCGCTTGTGTCGCTTTAGGGTCGCTCAAAACTGCATTAGCTGCTGCTAGACCCGCTTCCACTTCATCGTGGAGAGCCTTCATAGAGTCTAGGGTTAGGTTTGCCAACAAAGCTTGCAGATTCCCTTGAGTCGATTTGGCTGCCTCTGTATTAGCAACAGCAGCTGGCTGTTCTTGCTCTTTTTCTCCCTCTGCTTGAGGCTTCTCTTGAGCAGACTCTGGCTGGCTAGAGTTAGAGTCTACCTCAGCAGGCTTAGACACAGCTTTCCCTTGTTCAGCTTCTTCAGCCGGCGCCTCTTGTGCTTTTAGCTCATCAGCTGGTTTAAGTTCAGCTGGCTGGTCAGTCAGAGCTTGCTTGGAGTCTTCCTCATCCGAGGTTCCTGGAACCCCATCTGCATTGCCATCAGAACCTGCCGTAACGACATCACTTGCCGTAACTGGAGTAATTGTCTCACTCGCTGCCACAGCTCCGTTGGCAAAAAACATCAGAGCCGCTACCGCAACACTGGCAGCACCAAAGTGGTACTTACGAATGGAATAACGGAAGACCTTTTCCCCGTTATCATCACGATATGATTTTTTCATGATTGAATTACCTCTCGTTTTTTCCTTTCTGGAGGTACTAAAAAATACCCCCCCCCCCTTAAATATTTTAGTATTTAAGGAAAGGATATGTTTTTTTCTTTTTGTTCCCAGGCTTGTCAAAAGACAAGTTTTGAGACAGTATTATTATATACTATTTTCGCAAATTTGAACAGCAAAACGCTAAATTTTTATTTGAAAAAAGACAGTAAAAAATCACTTCCTGTGCTATACTGTAATTGAATTTTTTTAGTTTTAGCGTTAGAACTGTTTCCTCAGTCCTATCGCCTTTTCTTTTTGATAAGTCTGTTTGGTGGAGAGTAGTTTGTAAATGATTCTGAGAATCTTATGAGCACAAGCAATAATCGCCTTCATCTTGCTTCCTCTTTGGGAAATTCGATTGTAAAAAGAAGAAAAAGCTGGATCCTTAGAATGTGCTACAATTAATCCCGACATGGTCAGAGCCTGTTTGATATATCGATTTCCTTGCGTAATGTGTGAGGATTTTTTAATGCCAGCACTCTCATAAGATCCTGGGCATAGTCCAGCCCAGGATGCTAAGTGTGCATCGGATGGAAAGGCTGTAACAGTTAGTCCAATCTCAGCTAGAATAGTGGCAGCACAGTTTTCATTCACACCAGGAATGGTTTGAAGTATCCTATTTTCCTCAGGGAAACTCCTTTTCGATGTAGTGTTGAATCTCATCGGTCAATTTTTCAATGAGTTCCTGATACATCTGATATTCCTCTAAGCTCTGGTCTAAGAGGAAGCGATCTTCTAGTGACAACTTTCCTTCCATCGCTTCAACAAGTTCTTCTGGACTTGCTTTCACTCGCTTTTGGATACAAGGGATAACAGATTCTACAGTAATGCTTTCTCCGTTAATAAATAATTTTAAAAGTGATCGCCCTGTCTTAGAAAAAATATCAGAAAGATAACTTGTTAGCTTGATATTAGCCCGTTGTAAGAGATTGTGAATTTCATTTTTGACTTGAGTTTGACGCTGCTTGTAAGAACGCATGCGACGTGTCAGTAAACGAAGCTGTACTACTTCAGGAGCAGGGATATAGGAAGGTTCAATTAGTCCGCAACGGCCGAGTTGAGCAATCCATTCGGCATCTTTCATGTCTGTTTTTCGACCAGGCACATTCTTGATATGTTGAGGATTAGCAAGTACCAAGACGAGATTAGAATCTGAAAAGATATTAAAGAGAGGGAGCCAATATTGCCCAGTACTTTCAAAAAAGACATGTGTGACATGGTTTTCCACCAACCAATCTAAGGCATTGTGAAGAGCTACAGTAGTTGTCCCAAATTTCTTCTGAATTTTCTTTGGCTTATTAGTATCTAGTGGATCATCTAGAATACAACAAACAATGGATTTTTGGTGGACATCAATACCACAACACGTTTCAATCATGACTTCCATTATAAAAACCTCCTGTTAACTATTTGAACAATAGAACAAGAGGCTACTAGTAAGATATTTTTATGCTCAAGGCATATTCGAGTTATCTCATGACTCTTGTTCATCCAGTTTTTTTAACAGGCTAGGAAAAGCCCTATTAGACACCACGGATTTGTATTGTTTATCTTCATTATAAGCTAAACTTCTTTTTCTGTCATGAGTTAGCAGGCTCTGCCTGCTTAGAGTTTTTTTAGTCCTTATTTGTGATGGTCTTTCAATAGCGCCTCAAACTCAGCCACAGTCATACCCAACTGCTGACTGGCAACCTCAGATAGCAGCAGACCTTGGCGAACGAGATTTACTAGACCTACTTTTAATCCCTCTTCAATGCCTTCCGCTCTAGCTGTTTCCAAGGCATAGTCCTGCGCTAACAAGGCCTGTTCTTCTCGCATACGTAGTTGGCTAAACATCTTCCTGTCCTCCTCGGACCAGCTCTTGTAGTCTAGCAGTTGGTCTGCTTGGCTGATGGCTCGCTCGGGTTGCTGGGTAAAGGGCTTATTCCCGAAAAACTCCAACCATGGTTTACGAACCTTGTCTTTGCTGGTTTCTCTGTATTTTTTTAGTTCCAAGAATGCCATCTTGACTAGATGGTTTTCTTGTCCATTGTTTGTGATGGTTAAGACCTCACCTGTCGTGTCCTCTCGCATGCTGAAACTGTGGAAGGCCAAATCATCTGAAAAGTAATTGCTGTCCACGATTGCGATAGCGTATACTGGTGCGATATGTTTGTAACTCTGGTGGGTATCATCTTCTCGTTGGCGAATTTTTTCTAGGTTTTGATTAACCTGACTACATAGGTAAGCCCATAGGCGATTGATGAAAAAATTCTGATGATGAACCTGAATCTCAATAATAACTTGCGTACCATTATCCAACTCCGCCAAGACATCTATGCTAGTGTAGAAATCTTGGGCTGAATAAGGCAGGGAAGGTAGTACATGAATATTGCTCCCCTCCAAAATGGTTACATTTTTGGCAGGCAAGTCCAACATATCGCGGATAAACTGACAAGTGATTTCTGGGTTGCTAAAGATTTTCTTAGCAACCAAATCATTGGTCGGGCTAATGCCCGGATGTCTTAAAGTCATCCATTTCCTCCTTCTATTATACCATATTTTTAAATCTAATTTTGCTAGATTCGATGGTTCTATCTATTTATTCGAAAAGGAAATGAATTGTGAAGATATTTTATCTCGTTTCAACTAAAATATGAGCTTGATCAATCAGTTGTCCATCAACAGTCAGATTTAGATAGAAATCTAAAGTCTTATCGGCAGCAAAATACAGGGTTGGTAGGCACAAATCTTTTTTTCTTTCCCCTGCTTGGAATTGAAGGACTTGAATCTCATCCTGATAGGCGACACCATGCACACCTGTCCCCGGTTGAATCGAAATCTTAGCCTCTAAAGAGGAGCCACTTTCGCTACGTTCAATCCTAAAATGAAGAGCCTCTCCCTTTGTCACAGTTAAACTTTTTTCTGCAAATGCTAGTTCCTGAACAACTTCTTTTTTTGATAATCCAGGAGTTTTATAGAGGGAAATCTTGGTCAATACAGGTAAATCCTGTGACTCTGTAATCATCACGCGCACCTTCTGTGCCTCTACTAGTGGACCTCGCAAGAGGCGCTTATGACCAACTGTGAAGCCCCTGGCAAACTCTTGCCAGACGCCGTCCACCTCTACTTGCACATGAAAAGCAGCGATTCGTTGCCCTAACTTCAAATCTTCTCTTAACTCAATTACATCAAAAGTTTTAGGTGACCCTAACTCAAGTTCTAACTGGATTGGCAAGCCTACGTCGCTTGCCCAAGAGCTGGTCCTAAGGCCATCTGTCAAATGGTGACAGGCAAAGTCTGTGGAAAGAGCTGGACCAGATACCTCAGATCCCAGAGCCAAATCTTCTTTATAGAGCTCATTGCGATAGGCCGCAAATTCATAGAGACGTTCAATATCCTTTGCATCAAAGAGCCCATCTTGATTCGGCGGAATATTAAGCAAGAGTGGAGTTCCCCGACCCACCGAGTGAAAGTAGATTTCGACCAACTCCTCAAGTGACTTAGGATCCTGCTCTTCATGGTAAAACCAGCCCGGTCGAATGGAAACATCTGCCTCACCAATTGAAAAAATCGTGCCCGAGGGATCTCCGTGCTGAAGATAGTCCAGCTCTGCTTCTGTTCCTAGTTTATTAGGATTCACCTTTTGCCACAGGGGATCACCTGCATACCCTCGTTCATTGCCAATCCAGCGTATACTGGTATCTTCTGTTGAAAAAATTAAGCAATCTCCCTGCAGTTCACGAATGGTTTCAAACCATTTTTCAAATTCATAATTGACCTTTTGAGCGCCCTCTCCTCTAGCTCCATCCATCCAGACCTCAGCAAATTTTCCTGCATTACCATAAGCAGGATTTGATAAGATTTCCTGCAGCTGAGCCAGATAATAGGCATTATAGTCTGCTTCTCGGTCCACATGATAGAGGGGACTATGAGCATCCCACGGCGATAGGTAGACCCCCATATCCATATCAAACTCTGTGGCAGCTTGGGATACTTCAAGGAGCAAGTCCCCCTCTCCATTCCTCCAAGGGCTGGCCTTGACCGAATAATCTGTGTGAGCTGTCGGATAAAGGACAAAGCCATCATGGTGCTTGACCACCAAAATCAACTTTTTGAAGCCCGTTTCCTTGAGCACGCGAACCCACTCACGTGCGTCTAACCTTGTCGGGTTAAAGCGTGCAGGATTCTCCTGACCTGTCCCCCATTCCTGGTCATAAAAGGTATTGGGACCAAAATGGATAAAGGCTGCTAGTTCATCCTCTAAATAAGCTAGCTGGGTCGAACTAGGCAAGGGCCCATGCGGTTTTATTTCTCTTACCATACTACTTCCTATCTACATTTTTCTTAACTTTTTTGGCATGCACTTGCAATTCTGTTAACGCTAGTGGATTTACCAAGTTTTCAAATCGAAGACGAAGGGCATAGGTTTCTACCTTGTCAAATTCAAAACGAAGCTCTTCAGCCTTGTCGCTTGAAACTTTTCGGATAGCTGATACAGGTCGCCAATTCTCCTCTTGTTTGAGCAGGGAATCCTTATCCAAATGATTGGGAGTCCGAGGCAAGCTAGGCTCATTCCCTACATAATAATCAATAAAAGTAGGCTCCATCGCCACGTATTCTTGATTCTCAACATAATACAAGGTCACATTATCCACAAATCGCGGTTTTAAAATCCCTGCATCTCCAAAAAGAATGCCCACGCTAGCTTGATCTGACTTAGCAATCCAAGTATTGGCTGTCGATTTCTTCCGAGAAATGACCTTGTCATTGAGGTAAGAGACTGGGTGATTCAGCTCTGAGTGGGAAGCAAAGACCAGAGGCAGATTGGACCCTGTCCATTGATTGGAAATGACTTCCCCATCTACACTGGCATCTGTCACATGAATAGTGACTGTTGCCGGCCACTCACAGCCCGCTACTTGTCCTGTGAGCACACATTCTCCTACCTGATCATAGATTTGAGGATTGAGTTCATCCCAAGTCACCTTGGCCGTATCTCTTCTGCCATCTGATAAGACTAGTTTAACTCGGTCTGGTAAGTGTGGAGCTTCCTTGACAAGCGTCCAGACCCTTTCAGGCTCAATAGCACAAATCCCTTGAACACAAACCTGAGCAGAAGCCTTTAAATCCAAACCCTCTAGCTGACCAGATACCATAAATTCATGAAATTTTTCCAAATCTTCTTTAGGAATTTCCTCCCAGACAACCTTGACTCGTTTTGCATCGCCTGACTCATAGTCCACCAAGACCGAGGACGGAAGCTGTGGATAAGTCCCCTTAGCTGTATACAAGCGAAGTGGTCGTACAGAAACTGCCTGCCCTAGTGAGCTATTTTCTGAGACCTGCAAATGAGTTTGATAGGTCTTTCCTTGATAAATGGCGCGAATAGCCAAGTCCCCTGCAGACAAGCAATGAAGCACTCCCTGCTTGATAATGGCGTGGGCACTGCCACTCATCTCCCAAATCACTTCACTATTCCCCACCTTGTTCACAGGGTTATCCACAGTTTGTGGATAAAGTCCAATGGCTGGGGAATCCCCTTCTTGTAATTCTGCCTGCTTGTTCACTCGAATCTCAAACAAGCGCTTATTTTTCACTGGTTGGGTAGCCAAAGCCTCTCCCACTAAGAGATCAAAACTTGCTGGCTCTAGCCCTCTGGCACTGGCCTTTACTCTGACTAGACCTGCCTGCTCCAAGCTCTGAACTAAGAGGACACCTCTGCCATGAAAGGCTTTCCGCTTAAACCGACCATTTTTCTGAGCCTTGTAACGTTCATGACTGGCCTGCCTGCCATTATCCACACCTACAATGCGAGCAGGGCCTTCAATTTCAAAATGAAGCTGATTGGAAGCAGTCGGAACCCAATTTCCATTCTTGTCCAATACATCAAAATAGAGATAGAGGAGGTCTTGCCCATCTGGCTCCAGTTGTGATTTCTCGGCATGTAACCCAATCTTAGCAGGCTTACCTGCAGTCACCACCCTATCTTCTGCCACAAGCTGACCTTGACGGTCATAAGCTACAGCACGCAATTCTCCCGGTTGATAAGCCAAACGCCATTCAAGATAGAGTTGGCCAGAACCTTCTCCCTCTTGGTATTTTCTACCGCCTGAAGTCCATTTTTCCTGAAAAGTCTTTCTGCCTTGGGATTTCCCATTGAGAAATAGCTCTACTGAACCAGCATTTGAATAGACTCGAACAGGGATATCCCCATACTTACCCACAACTTGTTGATAACTCTTGTGGATTTCCCAATTCCAGTGAGGTAAGATATGAACCATAGGCTGCTGATCTAGGTCCACCCACTGACTTTGGTAAAGATAATAGTCATTTTTAGGAATCCCTGCCGTATCCACGATCCCAAAATAGGAACTCTTTACAGGCGTGTCATTTTGATTGTGCCAAGGAGTCGGCTCACCTATATAGTCCACTCCTGTCCAGATAAACTGACCCGCATAGTCTAGCCGATTTCTATCTGCTATCCAAGAAGCCGTCGCCGTCTTCCCCCAAGGAACCCGATCATTGCCATAGTCTGACTGTTCAAAATTCCGCACGTGGCGATTATCCCCAACCCATTCCTTAGCTGGGCGAAAATAGCTATCACGCGTTCGGGTAGCCGATGAGGTTTCAGACCCGTAAAGTCGCCACTTGGGATGTCTTTTACGAATCCTATCAATATTATCTTCCGAGTAATTCAAGCCTACCACATCCAGCAAATCAGCAATCTTTTCATGACCTCCAGAACCATCTCCAAAGCGGAACTGGTCCATTCCCATGGTCACAAAACGGCTATCATCAATCTCATTGACCCTTTCCAGCAAGCGTTTAATAGTTTTCAATGAATGGGCATCGCCATTTGCTTCGCTGACTTCATTTCCCAAGGACCACATAAAAATCGCTGGATTGTTCTTGCCACGCTCAATCATAGTGCGCAAGTCGTAATCTGACCAGAAATCGCCTGCTTTCGCTTCTGGATGAGTCGCTTCTTCCTCAAAAAAGCGACCATAGTCATATTCTTTCTTGCCTCCATACCAGGTATCAAATGCTTCTTCTTGAATAAGTAGCCCCATTTTAGCAGCCACATCTAGCAAGATACTACTAGCTGGATTATGGGTGATTCGAATCGCATTGACGCCCATTTCCTTCATCTGGCGCAATCGTCTCTCGGCAGCTGACCTGTTTTCCACAGCTCCCAGAGATCCATAGTCATGGTGCAGACAAACTCCATGAATCTTCAACCAGCGACCATTTAGAAAGAAGCCCTTATCCGCTTGCCAATCTATATAGCGGTAACCAAAGCTCTCCTCTTCTTCATCAACCAAAATGCCATTTTTATAAAGGCGAGTCTTCAACTGATAGAGATGAGGATGGTCAATATCCCAAAGCAAAGGTTGGAAAATTGATATGGCTTGTTGGAAAGAATATTTGTCCCCAGACTCAATCACTAGAGAGTCTGTCGCCTGCCAGTCTGACAGCTGTTGTCCATCATACCAGATACTCTGTTCTAAATATACCGACACAGACTGAGGCCCATCATTTGAAACTTTACTTTCAAGCTGAGTTTCCACCCATCCATCTCTTTGCTCCTTGAGCTTGGGACTTTCTATCTTAATCCCATATAAATCCAGATGCACCAAATCTCTAATCAATAATTTTACTTCTCGGTAAACACCACTGCCCGAATACCAACGACTGCTAGGTTGCTTATTTTCCACAAAAACCGCAAGCTGGTTGGCTGTCCCATCGTTTCTTAGATAAGAGGTGATATCATAAGAAAAGGGTGTATAGCCATTGGGATAATAGCCCAGCACTTGCCCGTTAATATAGACTTGGGCATTCATGTAAACCCCGTCAAACAACAAACGCACCGATACAAGACTGGCATCTTCTTCCAAGTAAAACTGCGTCCGGTACCAAGCCTGACCCCCATTTAACTGACCACCCTCATTTTGCGCTGGCGAATAATGGTCAAAATCATTGTAAATACTCCAGTCATGTGGCACTTGAATGGCCTGCCAATTTCCCCTCTGAAAATCCGGTGCCAAGGCCTCTTCCTTCCCCATCTCTTGGCTAAAAAACCAGTGATTTCGTAAAACTTCTTCTCTTCTCATACAAGCATTCCTCTTTAAACGACTCGATTTACTTGACTATAGCACAAAACAAAAGCGCTTTCAAGACTTCCTCTATCACTCCCTAAATACTCAGAAAAGATTCTATAATTTGTGGAAAAGTCTGAAAATCACTCCATATTCAAGCAAACTAATAAAGTCAAACCTTACAAGAGCGCAAAAAAACACCTCTCTGAATGTTCATTCCAGAGAGATGTCCCTTTTGTCTTAACTATTGTAAATCGATTGTCTAAAGTCATCTGAATCTTTGAGATAAGCTTTATAAATCGCTTTTTTCAGTTTTTGAACGGGTGTTTCGATAAATTTAAACTTTTTAGCCGTTGTGTTTCCTGCTTTTATCTGGGCTAGTTCAGCTAAAACAGCTTTATTCATAAGCTCTTGTAATTTTTCTTTACTATCAATCACTTCTTCTTTTCCGTTGTAATTTATAGTAATTGGTTTTAACTTACCTAATTTCTCAACACGCTCAGTTATTTGCTCTTTTTTGAAAGCTGCGTAAGATTTTCCTAAAATGTTATCGAAAATATATTTATCAGATAGCGGTTTGCCTTCTTCTTCAGCTTGGTTTTTGTATTGATTTGACACATAAGGAACAAATCCTTCATAATAGCCCAAAGCTCCCATAAGTTCAAAAGCTTGTTTTCTAAAGGTGATATCCCCACTCATACCAGAGTCATTTTGACTAACACCATAAATGGTATCAAACATATCCACTAAATAATACCCATTAGCTTTTACATCACCTGTTGCATAAAATCCATTTATGATATAACGATTAACTAAAATATTATTGTCAATCAGACTATTGATATCCGATAGATCTCTCGCTTCATCTAGTGTAATTTCTGAGATTTTTTCACTGTTATGCGTAGCTTTAACCGCTGGATTTTTATATGTTACTGTCGCTCTAGTTCCTGTCGACGCAATTGGTGTTATTTTTTTGAAATATTTAGTTTTATCTTCTGCTGTAAGTTGTTTTGTTGCTTCCGCTTCTAAATAATCTAAACTATATAACACATCAAAACTTCCATGCATATAAGATTTCAAATCTGCAGCTGTTTTGAATCTATCTGGTGTTTTGTTGTAAAAGCCATTTTTCTTACTTTCATCGTAAACGAAGTTTAAGTTGAAATATGTATCTGTCTCTGGTGTGTATGAATTCTCGAAGATTCCTCTAGCATAAAACTCTGCCGCTGTACCATCTCGACGACCATGATTATTAAACAGTACTGTTCTGTCTAATAAATGCGTCATTTCGTGAGAGTAAGTCGCTGAACCTCTATCATCCAGAACTCTATCTATGAAGTAACGGACACCCACTCCATTCGCTTCTGCACCTACATTTTGCGATGGTGAATATAGCCCTAATGGCGTCATAAAGTCCTTAACCCCTTTATCTGCTGTAGGACCTGACTCTTTAGACCATGTTGTCGCTATTCCAGCAAACTCATTAGGCGTATATTTTTTCATCGTATCTACAATCACTCTACTTGTAACTAATTTAGAACGATTTTCTTCTTTTGTTATTCTGTATAAAGTGTCAACATAATTAGCCTGTCTTGTCGCAGTTAATTCTATCAATTCTTTAACCTTATTAAGCTCTTCGGTATACTTAGCTTTATTTGTTTTCTTTAAAGAAGTATCCATATACGTTCCGATGTTTCCGTAGGTTACCGTCGCTATGTTAGTTATAGCATACACGCTTGGTTCTTTAATATTTACCAAACCTAATAATGTAGCTACATTTTGTTGTCTTCTACTTTCAATTTGAAGATTTTCAGCTCCATATTTCTCAGGAGGAGTAGTTAATTTTGTATATAAGTCTACTTTTTCATCAGTTTTTTCTTTCGAAGCTTTTTCAACTACGATAGCTTTAGTCGCTTTCTTCAACCACGTATCACCATCCATATTAGTGAATGTAGTTCTGTTGTAATCTAGGAAATCTAATAATGTTGGTTTATCTGTAATTTTACCAAAGTATTTCTCAAATGTTTTTGGACTATTGGTTAATCTTAATTCATCATAACTCATAGACCCAAGGTGTGTTAACCAATCTAAAGCAGTAACCTCTTTCTTACCAAATGAGCTTGGATTATAAGCTAGAATATCACGGATATTGGTATCTCCAAAATCAATATTATAAAAACGATTGATATAGGATAATCCTAGTAATATTTTCTCTTTATTAGCTTCAATATCACCTTTTACTTTTTCTCTATTTTGTTGATTGTCACCTAAAATACTCAAGGTATGCGCCGCAACTTTTTTCAAACTAGCTTCTAAATCGGTTTTAGTCGCATCGAGTATTTCTTTAATCGATAATTTTTCAAGATATTCTTTTCGTAGAATTTCTCTTACTTCATCATCCCTTATCTGCGGCTGCGTTTTTTTCAACTCACTGCGTTTTTTATAAAAATCGCGGTCTATTTCTAAAGCCGGCGGAGTTAGTTGTGCTTTAAAGTTTTCATCTGTTAAGAAGTCTACAGACTTCATTTCTCTACTAGCTTCCGTCACATCCACTGCATTTTCTAACTCGCTATTTTCTGGCAATAGATGTGGTTTGTCTTCTTTAGTACCAACCAAGATTACTTTTTGTCGCATAGCTTTAGTTGTTTCAGTCTTCTCTACTGGATTTGATAACTCTCCTGTCTCCGGATTAACTTCATAAGTTTTAGTGACGGTTGTTTCCCCTTGCTCACCTGCATCTTCAACTACTTCTTTTCCTTTCGGAAGTTCAGGAACGTCTTTTTTCACCTCTGTAATTTCTATAGGTGATACTATCTTTTCTACATTTCCAACTTTTACTATTTTGTCTTTAGCTGGAGTGTTTTCTGTTGTAGTTTCTTCTGAAATAGCTCCTGTTTCTTGATTTACTGTGTATTTTGTAGTTGATACTGTACGCCCTTTTTCACCCGGTGTTTCTACTTTTTCCTTATAACTTAGCGTCTCATCTGCTACATATCGTGTTTCAAACGGAGTATCCTTTATTTCAACCTTAGACTTAGTTCCTACTGCCGTTATTTTCGCCTGCATTGACTTAGCGACTTTTGTCGTTACAGTCGGCTCAGTTAAGTCTCCTGTTTGTTCATTTACTTTGTAAACTTTTATTGTTGTCGTTTCTTCGTCCTGACCCTGATTTCTGACTTCTTTGACACCTTTATCAAGTGACTCATCCGCAACAAACTGTTCACCTCTTTTGACTGTTGATCTTGTTTCTTCTACATTCCCAACCTTAACAACTCTATCTACTGGATGTTTTTCTATCTTTGTTGAAGTGTTTTCTACTATTTTCCCAGTACTTTCATCAAAACTGTAAGAAGTAGTTGTCACTTCCTTACCATTTTCGCCTACTACTTCTACTCGTTGCTCTTTGTAATTTAAGGCTGGTGAAGCTTTATATGTTGTTTTATATTCCAATACTTTTTCTTTAGTTACTGGACTTGGGACAGTTGGTTTCTTCTGAGAATCTGACTGATCTTGAGGAGCTAAGGGGTCAGGCTGAGCAGTTGGTCCTGGTTCGTTTCCTTGACTTGGGTTGACCTCTGGAGATGGAGGCGTTTGTTCTGGTTGTTTTTGGGGTTCTTGTGGGGCAGACTCACCAACATCTTTTACCCCCTCAACTGAATTCTCCAGCTGGTTCTCCTCACCCTTTTGTTCCGCAGGAGATTGATCTTCTTCGCGTCCTGATTCCACGACTGGGCTTGCTGGATCAGAATCTTTGGTCTCAGCAGTTTCTTTAGAGGGTTGCTTAGACTCAGTACCTTGTTGGGCAAGAGTTTGATTTTCCTCACCCCCTGATTCCACGGCTGGGGTTGCTGGATCTGGTTGCTTCGGCTCGGCTTCGGGTTTGTCAGGTGTTTGTTTCTCGCCTGGTGTTGCTTCTGTACCCGGCGTTTCTTCTGCTCCTGGTCTTGGTTGTCCTATTCCATCAGCTGGTTTTGTCTCTGTTTCATTCTCTACTATTGGAGTTTTTTCAGGTTGAACTGGTCTACCTTCCTCAGATTTTGGTGCAACTTCTTCCTTAGTCCCAACTGCAATCACCTTGTCCACCGGCTCTTTTGTAATTATATTTTCTATAACTTTACTAGATTTTTCCCCATTAACGATAGTGACTTCCGTATAGATGGTGCGTTCACCAACAACACCTTCTTGAACAACTTTAGTTTGCCCTTTAGCTAAGGTTGCATCTTCTTGTTCTATCGTTTGGAAAGCAACCTCCTCTGTAGTGACTAGCAATTCTGGTTTCTCTACTGTGGCATTTAACACACCTTCCTCAGGACTTGTTTTATAATCACTATTATCTTCTGCTTTCGGTTGTTCTACTTGGGGATTTCCTGCAACTTCTTCCTTAGTACCTATAGATCCAATTTCAGCAGGAGCTTGTTTGCTTGCAGGAGCTTCAACAATTTTCTCAACTGCGTAGGATGGTTGAGGAGATTGCACAAGATCTTCAGTCGAGCTAAAATGAGATGCAGTCTGTGGTACAATCTTCTTAGATTGAGGTTCTGAACTGTCCTCCTTTTGAGATAATGCTGGCGACTCTACTTTATCAACAGAAAGTTCCTTGCTACCACTATCTCTTACCAAATAATATCCCGTAAATTCATATCCTTGGACTGTTTCAGGACTTGGTAAAAACTGACCTTCTACTCTCTTAACAAGGGCTGGTTGCAATTCTACCAGATTTTCTAAAGCAGAGATGGATGCTCCCCAACCACCAACAGCAAAGACTGTCACAAGGAAGTAAGACGCTCCCTTTTTTCTCTTGATTAAAGTGAAGGAAAGCAATAATAATCCTGCTCCCAAGATAAACATCCCATCATTAGAAAAAAGACCTGTTTCTGGTAATCTTGTAGCTAATTTTCGATAGATAAAGTAGTATTCTTTTCCCTCTTTTACCTCAATCTTATTTTCTTCAAACCATTGCAACTCAGATTTCAGCTTTTCAGATAAATCCTGCTCATCCAAATAATGACTTGAAATTAGTGTTGAATTCGTTTCTGTAGCCTGTACAGGTTGAGCACCCATACCAGCAAAAAATAAACTCGTTCCTAGCAAGACTGAACAAGCTCCTATTGCATATTTCCTCAAAGAAAAACGCTGCTTTCTCTCAAATTGAAATTCTTTCATCCCATCTCCCATCATTCATTATTACTGTATATTTAGTATATCAGAAATCGTTTGTATTCACAAATCTTTCTAGTTATTCCCTTATCATTCCAAGTTAAGGGCAACAACATACAATAATTTTTAGTTAAATGTATATCAATGTTCTTTGCTTTTCTTAACAAACGCAATACAAAAAGAGCCTGTTGCCAAGCTCTTTAATCTATTATTTCTTCTCAGCACGGAGGGCTGACAAGATTTGTGTACGGATATCATCCACACCATTTGGCGTATTTGGTAGAAAGATGGTTTGATTTCCTTTAGAGGCAAAGGTATTCAAGGTATCCAAGTACTGGTTAGTCAAGAGGATGGACATGATTTGTTCTTCTGTCATGCCAACATTGGCTTCCTTGAGTTCAGTGATAGACTCTGCCAATCCATCCACAATCGCCTTACGTTGTTGGGCAATCCCCACACCATGAAGACGGTCTTTTTCTGCTTCGGCTTCAGCTGCAGTGACGATTTTAATCTTATCAGCTTCCGCCAATTCTTGCGCTGCGACCCGCTTACGTTGCGCCGCATTGATTTCATTCATAGATTGCTTGACTTCTGCATCTGGTTCGACCTTGGTAATCAAGGTTTTCACAATAATATAACCGTAAGTAGTCATTTCTTCTGCTACTTGGTGTTGGACTTCAAGGGCAATCTCATCTTTTTTCTCAAACAATTCATCCAAGGTTAATTTTGGAACAGAAGAGCGAAGAGCGTCTTCGATATAAGATTTAATCTGAGATTCTGGACGCATAAGTTTATAGTAGGCATCTGTCACGCTCTGTTCATTGACACGGTACTGAGTCGCTACATTCATCATAACGAACACATTGTCCTTGGTCTTGGTCTCAACCACAATATCACTTTGCAGCAAACGCAACTGAATCCGCGCTGCAATCGAGTCAATCCCAAAAGGCAAGCGAATATGAATACCGCTATTGGCAACCTTTTGGTATTTCCCAAAGCGTTCAATAATCGCCACCGACTGCTGACGAACCACATAAACCGTACTCAGTGTGACTATCACCAATAGGAGCACACAAACAATCAGAAAAATCATGAAAAATATTGCCATAATGGAACCTCCACAAGTATTTTTCTAGTATTATAGCACATTTAAAGAAGGCTGTACCGTTTTTACTGCGATTTTTCCTGAAATGTCAATAATTAGAGATGAATTGTCCTATTGTCGTCTAATTTCTATCAATTTAAGTTACATATATTAGAAACCTTGCTCAGAATATTTCTAGCTCCGTTATTTATCCAAGTACTATCTGAACTTTTCAAGCTATGGCTAACTAAACAAAACAAATAACAGCTAACCCTTTAATAGGATAACAAAAACATCATTACAGTGAACCGCACTCCAATAGTTCAAGCATTAAGCAATGTTGATGATCTAAATTTATTGTGGTATACTATTTTTGTCATCGGTTACCGATTACGTTCCTATGGGTTCGTGAGAGGAGGTGAAACTAATGAGCCTTATCATAGAGCTCGCTCTTACTATTATAGCGGATGTTATAGCTGGAATTATCTTGTATTTCGTCTGCAGATGGCTAGATAGTAAGGAGTAGACCGACTGACTAGCCTATCAACACCCGTTAAATCGCTAAGATACGTCAAAAAAGCCCTTAACTACGGCAATAGTTAAGGGCTTTGGTGTTCTAATGAACCTTATCAATTAACTATATTCTAGCATATAATCTACAATAGTTCAAGCATTAAGTGAGGTTGATGATCTAAATTTAGTGTGGTATAATACTTTTGTCATCGGTTACCGATTACGTTCCTATGGGTTCGTGAGAGGAGGTGAAACTAATGAGCCTTATCATAGAGCTCGCTCTTACTATTATAGCGGATGTTATAGCTGGAATTATCTTGTATTTCGTCTGCAGATGGCTAGATAGTAAAGAGTAAACCGAGTGACTAGCCTATAAACACCCGTTAAATCGCTAAGATACGTCAAAAAAGCCCTTAACTATCGCACTAGTTAGGGGCTTTGGTGTTCTAATGAACCTTATCAATTAACTATATTCTAGCATATAATCTACAATAGTTCAAGCATTAAGTGACCTTGATGATCTAAATTTAGTGTGGTATACTATTTTGGTCATCGGTTACCGATTACGTTCCTATGGGGTCGTGAGAGGAGGTGAAACTAATGAGCCTTATGCCTGAGCTTGCTCTTACTATTATAGCGGATGTTATAGCTGGAATTATCTTGTATTTCGTCTGCAAATGGCTAGATGGTAAGAAGTAGACCGACTGACTAGCCTATCAACACCCGTTAAATCGCTAAGATACGTCAAAAAAGCCCTTAACTATGGCAGTAGTTAGGGGCTTTGGTGTTCTAATGAACCTTATACACTAACTACATTCTAGCATATAAGCCCAGATATTTCAAGAGTTTTATTTATTATTTAAAGTTCCTTAGTTCTGAAAGGTATTTGATTTTTCATCAATTCATTTAAAAATACTATACAAATTTCTTTACATTTTCCATAAGTGTGATATAATGGACTCAATAAGATAACTTGTGAAGGATAAACGCTGGGTCCCAGAATGGGGTAGACTGAAAGGTTGAGCATTCCTATGTGCCTGGGGTTATCTTTTTATTTTGATTTTTTAAGGCTCTCTACAAAGTTTAGAGGGTCTTTTTCTATTCCTGTAGAATATACCAAAACACCCCTTAACTATGGCAGTAGTTAGGGGGTAGTATTCTAATGAACCTTATCCGATAAAATCATTCTAACATATAAGCCCAGATATTTCAAGAGCTTTATTTATTGTTTAAAATTCTGAAAGGTCTATAATGAAGTTAGCCATCTAGTATCAAAAAACCGACTAGCTCCTATGAACTAATCGGTTTCTCATCAATGCGCCAACATTTCTTGGGCGATTTCTTGTCCAGATAGGTTATCTGGGTAATAGGTTGGCCAGTTATCCATTTCTTCAAAGAGGGCTTCTTGGCTTGTGCCTCCAAAGAAAATATGGAAATGTTCTGCCTTAACTGGGGCGATATTGTGGTCACTAAACTGAACATACTTGAACTGTCCAGCATCCGCATCCGTGGCTTCAAAGAGGAAGCGCACACCACGATTGCCTTTCTTATAAGTCAAGATTTTCTTGCCGACATACTTGTAAGTGTATTTCTTACTTTGTCCACCTTGAACAAATTCCATAGTATTATCAGTAATGTTGATCTTAGTGACATCTGTCTGATAGCCTTTTGTATAGTAAGCCTTGTATTCAGCCTGAGTCATCTTACCAGTCAACTTAGCCTTGTAGTCAAAGACTTGGTCAAACGTACCATCTTCAAGGAAAGGATAAACTGATTGCCAGTTACCTGCATAGTCACTCAAGGTGCGATCCTTGACAGCTGCATCCTCGAAGTAACCATTTTGAACTGTTTTGGTATCCTCTGCCTTTTCAGGCTCGATTGCTGGGCCTTCTTGGTCTGTTGTTTGTTTCAAAGCTTTGAGGTTTTTCTCCATGATAGAGATATAATTTTCTCCCGCCTTGGTGTCCTCTTCTGTCAGACTTTCTAAAGGATTGAGGACATCTGTTTTGACACCTGCTTCTTTTGAAAGTGTGTTAGCAAGAGCTTGTGAAGCATTTTCTTCAAAGTAGATATAGGCAATTTTATTTTTCTTGACGTACTCTGTCAACTCTGCCAAACGAGCAGCTGATGGTTCTGCATCTGGAGAAAGACCTGAGATTGCGACTTGTTTGAGTCCATAGTCCAAAGCAAGATAGTTAAAGGCAGCGTGCTGAGTCACAAAGCTCTTTTGTTTGGCTTGAGACAAGCCTTCTGCATAAGCCTTATCCAAGGCTTGCAATTTTTCGATATAGGCAGCTGCGTTCTTTTCAAAGGTCTCTTTTTTATCAGGATAATCTGCTGACAAGCTATCACGGATGTGCTCTACAAGTTTAATGGCACGGACTGGTGATAACCAAACATGGGGGTCAAACTCATGGTGATGGCCTTCTTCTCCATGGTCATGGTCTCCCTCTTCTTCCTCACCACCTGGCAAGAGCAACATATCGCCTGTCGCCTTGATGGTTTTCACTTTTTTCTTATCCAAAGTATCTAGCAATTTAGGAACCCATGTTTCCATATTTTCATTTTCATAAACGAAGGTATCTGCGTCTTGGATTTTGGCAACTGCCTTGGCAGAGGGTTCATATTCATGGGGTTCTGTCCCAGCACCGATGAGGAGTTCCACATTAGCAGTATCTCCTGCGACTTGCTTGGTAAATTCATAGACAGGGTAAAAGGTTGTCACGATATTGAGTTTGCCATCTGCCTGTTTTTGATGGGAACAAGCCACTAAAAACAAGGCACATAGACTGGCTAGTAATAAGCTAATTTTTTTCATCTTAGTCTCCTATTTGATAAAACGTCTTACTAAACTAATGAGCAAGAAAACAGTTACAAAAATAATGGTAATACTTGCACTGGCAGGTGTTTCTGCATAGTAGGAAATGTAAAGTCCTGCTACCATTCCCAAAAATCCAATAGCACTGGCAAGCAGCATAACCGATTTAAAGTTTTTCCCCAGACGCAGGGCAATACTAGCTGGCAAGACCATGATGGTCGATACCAAAAGAGCTCCTGCAGCAGGAATCATAAGGGCAATGGCCACCCCTGTTACCATGTTAAAAAGAATAGACATGGTACGAACTGGCAAGCCATCCACAAAGGCCGTATCCTCATCAAAGGTCAAGATATACATTGGACGAAGGAAGAGGAAGGTCAA
Source organism: Streptococcus sp. 3109 (assembly GCF_013276905.1). Classification (NCBI taxonomy): domain Bacteria; kingdom Bacillati; phylum Bacillota; class Bacilli; order Lactobacillales; family Streptococcaceae; genus Streptococcus; species Streptococcus sp. 3109. The sequence continues at coordinate 27,295 of NZ_VMLY01000003.1, forward strand.
AATCAAAACAACCGCCGCAATGACAAAGAGGGAAATAACCTGTTCTTCGCTGATAGTCACGATTGAACCAAAAAGATACTGGTCCAAACTCATAGAACTAGAGCTTTTTCCCTTGCTCATGACAATCAGAGAAACAGCCAGACCTGTTGACATGAGAATAGCTGTCCCGATTTCCATAAAGCTCTTGTAAACCGTACGGAGATACTCCAAAAAAACCGCCGCAATCAAGACAATAGCAATAGTTGAAATAGTCGGAGAAATCCCTAGTACCAGACCAAAGGCTACACCTGAAAGCGAGACGTGGCTAAGAGTATCACTCATCAAACTCTGACGGCGCAAGATGAGGAAGGTTCCAAGAACTGGCGAGAAAAGACTCATGGCAATAACCGCCAGAAAGGCACGTTGCATAAAGTCATAAGATAACAAACTAAGCATGGCCCACCTCCTGATCATTCTCATGAACGTTGAAACAACGCCATGGCGAGTCTTGGTTACGAACTAGATGAATATTGCGATCCGCATAGTCCTTAACTTCTTCAGGATCATGAGTAATCATCAAAACAGCCTTGCCATGATGATGGGCGCTGTGATGCATGAGTTCGTAAAATTCGTTTTTACTTCCTGCATCCATCCCCGTTGTCGGCTCATCTAGGATAAACACATCTGGATCAGAAGCAAACATACGCGCGATTACCGCTCGCTGCTTTTGTCCTCCAGATAGAGAACCCAAGCGTTTGTCTCTGTGTTCCCACATGCCAACTGAGTCCAGACTAGCCTTGATATGCTCCTCATCATGAGCATTCAAGCGACGGAACCAGCCTTTTCGCGGATAGCGACCTGATTTGACAAATTCATAAACCGTACTTGGAAAACCTGCATTAAAACTGGCAATCTGTTGAGGAAGGTAAGCTATTCTCAATTTCTTACCCTGCGTATTTGTCTTTGAAATGGTCACCTTGCCAATGCGTGGCTGAAGGATTCCAAGACTTGCCTTGATTAGTGTCGTCTTAGCTGCCCCATTTTCCCCTGTCAAGGTAACAAATTCCCCACTATCAACACTATAATTGATATGTTCAAGAACGGGCTCCTTATCATAATAGAAGGATAAATCCTCTACCGTAATATATCTCATTATTTGATTTCTCCTACTAAAGCAGTCAAAAACCGCTGGATCACTTTTTGTTCATTTGGAGTAAACTGAGTCGCCACTTCTTCATAGGTTAAAAGTGTATGCTCATGGTGATGATGGTGCTCCTCAGCAATTGGACGAGCCAAATCAGTCAACTGATAAAAAATCACACGCGCATCCTTAGGATCTTTAGACGTTTCCAACATTCCTTCCTTGACCAAAGATTTAATGGCCTTGGTAACTGCCGCCTGACTGACATTGAGACGACGAGCCAATTCTGAATTGGTTAAAGATTCCTCCGACAAAAGCATGAGAATGTGCTCCTGGGTATTGGTCAGGGCCACCTCACTAGTGCAATGACCTATTAGGATTTCATGTTGGTTTTCCGCCTGTAAAATCACCTCATTCAAAAAGCCATCGATATCCTTCGCTAGCTGTCTCATATCTGACTCCTTTCCTTTTAGACTTCTCTTTTTTAAGAGAAAAATACTATTCTTTGACATTTTATTTACCAGTTAATTATATCACAAGCAAAAAAAGAGTCAAGAAAAAACGTGAAAATAGGCTTCATTCTTGAACTCTTCTATATTATGATCTATTGAAAGTCCTTGATATCTCCATCGTATGTCGCCCAATCTTTGCTGAAAAAGCGCTCATTCAAGTGGTAAGTCGGAGCTGGTGTGGGATTAGATAGGAAAGGATCAACTGCCTTGTCAAAAGCCAACCAACCCAACCAACCAAGGTGAATGGTATCCTTCATAAAGAAAGGCTCCCCGCCGTCATTAGAAAAATCTGCTATATTGGTAAACCCTTGACTCTCTAACTGGTAGCGAATCTTCTGCACCGTTTGTTGGTACATATCCTCTCGTAGACCAGCATAATCCATCCATTTTTTGTTAACAGGTGGAATGATAAAAATCGGGTTTACCTTGGATTTAGAAAACTGTGTTAACACCAACTGCAAGTCATTATACTCTGGCGATTTGAGGTAGGTAAAGTTTTTCTGAGAATCCTTTAATTTCTTCAAATCCTTCTTGATCTGCGTATTATAGAAATAATTTTCCATTCCCAGATCATTATTAGAAGTATTCTTTTCAGCATCTGCTTTAACAATATCTCCTATGACTTGATAAGAAAACTGGTCTGGCAAGGTCTTTAAATACTTAACTACATGCTTATCATAATTGACATAGCCTCTAACTGAAAACTGACCAAAAAAGGAAGCTTGGCGTTCATTAAACCGAGCCAATAATTCAATCATTTCATTGTCTGCTGTCGACAATTCTTCTTTACTTGCCAACTTCTGAACCAAATCCTTCATAGCTACGTTGGGAAACTGCTGTAGTAAGCGAGTCGCCGCATATTGGCTAGCCTGATCTCCAGATTGATGTTCCAGAAAACTGGTCAACTGGTCTCCATTAAAATACTGCTGGAAGGCTGCTGGCTCATAGCCATTTTTACTGAACCACTGAGGTGAGATAACATACACAACTTGTTTATTCTCTAGCTGTGGCAACATCTGTTGCATTCCAAAATACTGGTTAAGCGATGCAGCTCCCCTCTGTCCTAAAAGATAAGGACGGTAGGAGCGATTGTATTTCTCAGCTAATACCGCAGGATGAGCACCGTCAAAACGAAGCCATTCACTAGAGCCAAAGAAGGGAACAAAACGCATATTTGGATCAGATAGTGCTCTGACTTTTTGACTTCGCTCCTTAAAACTATCGATAGTAGTAGCCACCGCTGAACGCTTTTCAGCTCCTAGATTATGACGCATCTCAGTAGGATAAAAGAAAATGAGCAGAAAAACCAACAAACCAGCTATCAAGACCGGTCCGAAGATCATCCATAAGCGTTTAAGCATTTTGTAGCTCCACAATACCAGCTATGATTTTATTAGCTGTATTCCAGTCGTCGCGACCAAACTCTGTTACAGGGACTCGAATGTCAAAACGGTTTTCAATCTCTACAATCAACTCAACCGTTCCCATACTATCCAAGACACCTGCATCAAAAAGATCTTCATCCATCATGTCAGAAACATCTTCCATAAACAACTCATCAATAATTTCGATAACTTCTGATTTGATATCCATATTTTATTTCCTTTTATTTTTTAAACCATAAATCATTCAAGAATCCAGAAAAGATTAAGAATGACAGCATGACGACATGGAAGGTGACAACCATGCCAAGCAACTGAATCCAGCGATTCTCAGGTAGAGCAGGCTTCCCTGCTTTTTTCCGCTCCTTATTGAGCGTTTTTTTCTTGCGAACCCAAGCGTCATTGATGACCAAGCCTAATCCATGAAAGAGTCCATAGGCGATATAGTACCAAGTCACTCCATGCCAAAATCCCATAATCAGCATATTTACAATGTAGGCCACACTTGAGGTTACATTGCGATTTTTAAAGACCTTCTTTCTGGTCAATACCATCACCATCCGCATAAAGACAAAGTCACGGAACCAGAAAGATAGACTCATGTGCCAACGATTCCAAAACTCCTTTAAATCCCTTGATAAAAAAGGTTTGTTAAAGTTGATAGGGCTACGAATTCCCATCAAATTTGAAATGGCTAAAGCAAACATAGAATAACCTGCAAAGTCAAAGAAGAGCTCCAGACCAAAGGTATACATAACTGCCAAGGCATAGAGGTTAAAGAAGCCACCTGACTGTAGGGCTAGATTCTTCAGAGGAGGGAGTAAGGTCTCTCCTAAAACATGAGCCAGGATAAACTTATACAAAAAGCCCCACATGATATAGCGAACAGATTCATCCAGCATATCCATCAACTCATCTCGCTCAGGAATGGTCTGATAATTTTCATTGAAACGTTTAAAGCGATCAATTGGACCACTTGAAAAGGTCGGCATGAAGAGAAGGAAACGGAGGAATTCCCAGAGGGTAAAATCCTTAATCACTCCATCTCTCAGCTCGATGATAATCCCAACCGAACGAAAGGTCAGATAAGAAATTCCCAAAAATCCAAGCAAAGACTGCGTTCCATTGATAGCCGGCTGCACCTTGACAAAGATAATCGGAAGTAGGGATAGAAAGCTAACTAGGTAGAAGACCCACTTGCCATCCTTGCTTTTTCGATAATGCTTGTAGAAAAGCAGGAGCAATATTTCCCAGCAAAGGTAAATACCCAAGGCAGCTAGTTGATTGGTCTTTCCACCCACCAACATGGTGACGATAAAGAAGAGACTAACCAGCACTTCATACCAGGCAAAGCGTTTCTTGAAAAAGAGACCGATAAAGATGGGCAAGGTTGCAGCAATCACATAGACAAAATACTGAGGATTGCCGTATGGCTCTAAATGAGGAAGCTGTTGAAAGAACTCCATCATCTCTTATTCACCTCGTTAATCAATCCTTTGATGTCAATTTTTCCATTTGGAGTCAGTGGCAAACTGTCTCGATAAAGGAATTTAGACGGCATCATGTAGGACATCATGATGTCTGTTAAATCTTCCTTGATAGCCTTGGTAATATCAATATCTCGCTCAAACTGCTCACGAACACCGTCTTTCAAGATGACATAAGCCAATAGATTTTGCACCTTGTGGTCCTTATTATAGCGCGGTACTGCGACAGCAGACTCGATAAAGCGAGACTTATTGAGGTTTTGAGAGACATCTTCTAACTCAATGCGGTAACCGTTAAACTTAATCTGGAAGTCCATGCGTCCGCCGTAGAGAAGCAAGCCTTCATCTGTCATAGTTCCCACATCGCCTGTATGATAGGCTGGCAGACCTTCAAACTCAAAGAAGGCTTCTGCTGTTTTTTCAGGATTGTTCATATAACCTTTTGAAACAGCTGGTCCAGAAACAATGATTTCTCCCTGTTCACCATTTGGCAATTTATTTCCTTCCTCGTCAATGATAAAGGTTGGAGAATCAGCCTTGGTATAGCCGATTGGTAGACGTTTGAGAGTCGCTAACATCTCGCCTGTCACAGCAACGGCTGACAGAGCCACTGTAGCTTCTGTTGGACCGTAGGCATTGATGATACGGGCATTTGGGAAACGCTCACGTAGTTTTTGAGCCGTTTTAACCGTCAATTCTTCACCATCAAAGTAGAAATGCGTGATGCCAGGCATTTTCTCACTATTGAAGTCTTCTGACAGCATGGCCATATCCGCAAAAGAAGGGGTTGATGTCCAGATAGCGATTGGCAATGAAAAGATGGTAGCAAAGAGTTGCTTAAAGTCCTGAGTAATAGCTGAAGGAAGAGCGAAGAGCGTACCACCCAGTGCCAAGGTCGGCGCCCAGTACATGACAGACAGGTCAAAAGAATAAGGTGGCTGAGCCAGCATTTGCGGACGACTTGGCGTCGCAAATTCCTTATCCGTAATCATCCAGTTGGTAAAGCTGAGGAGGTTATCATGGGAAATCTGCACTCCCTTTGGCTTACCAGTCGTACCAGAAGTAAAGATGATATAGTAATTATCATCGCCCTTGACTGGATGCGTGATTTCATAGTTATTCCCTTGAGCAAAGGCTTCTTGAACCTGAGCTAGATTCATCATCGGTGTAGAAACCTGCTCTAATGGAAAGTCTGAAATGGCAATAATCAAACTTGGCTCCGCTACTTCTAAAATAGCTGAAACTCGCTCCAAGGCCGAATGGCTATCAATTGGAATGTAGGCGTGACCTGACTTAGTCAAGGCTACAAAAGTTGCCAACATTTCATATTCTTGACCACCAAAAACGACCACAGGAGACTTCTCTGGCAAATTCAACTGGTCAATAACTGCAGCCAAACTATCCGAATCAGCCTTTAAATCGCCATAAGTGTGTTCCTGCCCCAAAACATTATAAACAGGATAGCTAGGCTGGGTCTGAGCAAAATGCTCAATGGTTTCAATCATATCTGCTATTGGTTTATTTGACACAATAGGGATTCTCCTTCAAGTTAAAATTCATTATAGATAAAGCTTCCTTGACCCTGACCAAGATAGCTAAAGAAGTAAAGCAGCCCTAGAAAGATAAGAAAATACAAGGCTGTCCGACCAAGAAAGAGGTACAATTCTTTTCTCTGTTTCATCAAGAAAAACCATTCATTTCTGTAATTTTTGCTAAATAAGATAGACTCTTACTATAGTATTTTTCTACTATTGTACCACTTTATAGACTAGTTTTTCAATTGTTTACCGTACATTTTCACTAGATTTCAGTTTATTTTAAGAATTATGCGGTTTTTCTATGTATATTTCAAATAGAGTGATCCTGGGCAAAAACTCCATTTCAGGAGACAATGAAGGGAATCTTTCCATAATAAAACGCACAATATCAAGTTTTTCAACACCTGATACTATGCGCTTTTCTAATTTTTCAAGACTTTTTAACCAGTCTCTTATTTAAAATAATCTCGTCTGATATAAATTAAAATAGCTTCTATCATCAGACAAATGGCTGATAGCCAAAAACTGATGCTAATACCAAAACTCTCAGTAATATAGCTCATTAGCAAAACAAACACTGAAAATGCTAGTGTCGAAATCACTTCAAGAACGGAATAGACATTAACCAAATGATTTTCCTCTACTGTTTCCTGAAGAAATACAGTTTCAGGAACTTCTTTTAGTTGCGATAACATACCAACTAAAGCTGACAATAATAAAAACATCTGTGCGTTTGGAAAATATAGAATAGTCAGTGTCACTATTGCCATAGCTACAAGAGGAAAAAGAATACTTTCCCATTTAGCAGCAAGGAACTTTTCAGATAGCCTAAAAGCAATTAAGCCACTAATTATAATACCAATAGAGTATGCTGTATTAGAATATCCCCAGTAACTTTCCGTTTTATTTAATAACTCAGTTACAAAAACAAGCATAATGGAAGAAACCCAAATCGTATTTGAAAAAATTTCCAATAAATTTGCTGATACAAAAAGTCTTAATCTAGGATCTCTAGTAACTAAATTCCAACCTTTGAACAAAATTTCAAGATTAGTTTCTGACTCTAACACCTCCACTTCAGCCTTAGGAAGAAATAACATCAGAAAGCTAGAAATGATATACAAGATTAAAATGATAAACGTGGTAGGTAAGAGACCAATTGTTGCAAATAAGAGTCCACCTAATCCCCAACCCACCAATTGAACAGCTTCACCACTCATTGATAAGGCTGAATTAGCCTTACCCAAATCGGTCGCATAGCGTGGCCACAATAGCATAGGAAACAGGTGCTGCAAAACCATCTAATATGGAAATTACAACAACAAACAGATAGGTCACCAAAGGCGCTACTGATTGCATTAGTATAAACATCCCTACCAGTATTGATAATAATATAGTCTTTCCAAATTGGGATAAAGATAAAACCCTATTTAGCGCTAACCTTTTAGTAACCAAAGGAACTAAAAGACTCGCAACAAAAGAGGATATCCCTATTAAAATGGGAACTAGTGATGTGGCAATTACTGATTTTGAAATAATGTATATGTTAGCAATGATTGTTACTCTAAAGAAAATATCTGCTAAATTTGCAAACAATTGAGAGACTAACAACTTGACAAATGAATTAGACATGTAGCTCTCCTATAACATAAAAATATTTAACTGATAAATGGTATAGTAGACTTTGTTTGATAACTATTTGACACAAGATTAGGTGGTCAGAAATTGAATTTTTAACATTCCAACTTAGCCATCGTTTTTAGGTTTCACATCTTTAAATCAGCTAAAACAATCCATAATATAGCATATATATTATATCTGGCAAGATGCCAAACAAGTCTATTTATTTTATTCTATATTTTCCCAAATCAATTACTTGATTATAAACCGTTTCTGAATCAATATGATGAGCAACTTCAATCAAAATGATAGGCAACTGCAAAAGTAACTGGCGCACTTGATATGCATTGTCCTTGTCTAAGGATGATGTAACCTCATCCGCCAACACAATGTCTTTTTGTCGAAGCAGACAGCGAACTAATTCAAGTCGTAAACGTTGTCCACCTGAAATGTTTTCTCCATTGTTTATCAGTTGATAATCCAAGATATTGGTGATTTCATTCGTTAAGCCAACTTGTTCTAGGCAACAGAGTAATTCTTTATCTGAAATCTCCTGTCCTAATGTTAAATTTTCTCGGATTGTCCCATGTCTGAAAAATGGATTCTGAGAGATATAAGCGACATTCCCTTGATAATGAGTAAATTCTCGACCTGATTTATCACGGACGATAATTCTACCACTATTCGGACTTATCTTTCCTGCTACCAACTGTAGGAGAGTTGACTTTCCGGTACCACTAGCTCCCTTTATTAAAACTTTACTCGGCTTAGTTAATCTAAGTGACAAATCATAAAAGAGCACTTGCTCTCCAACCTGTTTTGAAACGCCCTCCAAAACTAGCTCAGCTAAAGATTCGACTGTCAGATATGATGTTTCTAAACAAGATTCTTCCAATAATGAAAATATTTTTTCTTTCACTGTTTGCGATCGCTGTATATCAGATATGCTATACATAATTCTTTGAATAGGTCCGCTAAGATTCATTGTAGCTATATACATAGAGACCAAACTAGCTGTTGTTAACTCTATACCACTCTTTTGTAATAAAAGACCAAGTGCAAGAGGTAGTACCTGACTAAGGAATTCTAAAGGACCATTGAAAAAATAAACGACATTGCTAGTCCATTCATTTTTCCAACGAGCATTCTCGTAACACTCGTTGTTTTTTCTCATCTTAGCAAAGTTTTCTTTACTAGCGCCATAAAAATATATCGTATCTGCTCCCTTAAAAAAATCTCCTACAGATAGATGAAAAGCTTTTTGCATTTCCGAAAAATTTGCACCACTTTTCATTAAACGATTATTCATTACCCATTGAGGTAATGGTCGAAGAAAAGAGAACACGATAAAAACAAGACCAAGCCAAAAATTTTGCACCAAAATAAAAACAATCGTTGTACAAAGTATAAAAACTCTTCCAACTATCATATCCAGGGGTAAAAAGAAGCGATTATAGAGCAGTTCCATATCTTGTGTAACAATTGAAACTTTTTCATCATCTACAACATTTTCTTTCAAAAATAGTTTCTTGATAAGCTGATCTTTTAAACGAATTTGCAGATGACGCTGCAGATTATTACTGACAAAATTTGCTAGCAACATCGTGCTATAAAAAAACAGGTGTAAACACAGGCCATATAAAACAAAGTATGAAATTGTACCAATTGTAAGTTGCTCTTCACGAATATTCAATAGCTTATCCAATAACAATGGCTTTATTAGAGCCATTCCGCTATTCAAAAGCACTCCTATTAAAAAATAGATAAAAATATTAGTTTTAATGTATTTTAGAAATTTCATAAATAAGCCTATCTAAAAGAAAGCGAATAGATATAAAAGCCTCAGTCTAAAAGTTATAAACAAATTAACTCCAACTGAGACTATACAATAATTTAATTAACCTATATATGATGCTGTTTATTAAGAGTGATTATTTTTACTATTGAAAAATAATTCTCCTGTTTCACTTTTCTTTCTTAAAATATATGGAGATAGAACTTGCATATTAAATACCTCAAAATTCATAATTATGGTGACAACTTCGAAAAATCCTATCGCTCAAATACAATGAACTGATAAAACAACCGTAATTGAAATTTCTAAAGACAATTCTACCAAAATATTATTTCGAGATACTTCCTTTCCCATATCTGCACACTACCCTTTATCTGCTAAAATTTTTTCTAAATGTCCCTCATAATTCTTTGCCAAATGGTTACTTCCCGCTAATTTCATTGCTCCAATACACTTCCTCATTTCAATAATTGCTTTACAATCCGTCTCTTTTTTATAGCGATATAGATATTGGGCATACTGGAATACCAACCGTTCATAAATTTCAGTTTCAGTGAAAAAGCATTGGTTTAGTCGTTTTTCAAAATACAAAGCATCAAGAAATTTTCCTCTTTCAATACATGTGATATATCCGTTCAATAGCATAGATGAAATCAATCGTCTATTATTAGGAATTTCTTTATAAAAATCAGAACGTCTGGACATCTCTCTAGCCAAAACCATAAAGACATCGTGTTTTAGGACATCTAAAGTATTTGAAAAAATCAATAATTCATAGTATCCCCAGTATTCAACACTAAAGAGATAGTCAGTTAGATAAGATAAATCATCACCAGAATAATAAGCTTCTCCAGATAAATCTTGTAAACGAATTTTTAATAAAATAATGTTAAGCTTATGAAATTTCTCTTGTTTAGAATCTGACTCCATCTGAGAATAAAGTAGTTTTTTCAACCCATCAACATCATGATTTGATACAAAATGCCTAATCTTTGATAAGAGTTCATTCAGTTCATCACGATGAAAATCATGAACAGCATACATAAATTCATCAATAGGCATGTTAATTTCATCCAAAATAGCCATAAATTTTGAAATGGTTAAATCAGTCTCTCCCTTTTCAAAACGTGAGAGCTGTGATGTTGATATACCAGCTTTTTCGACATCTTTTAAGCGAAACCCTCTAGATTCTCGAAACTTTTTAAAAATTTCTCCAAATTTTTTCATAATATCTCTCCAACAAGCATATATGGGAACAGTTTTTGATTTTTAATATTTTAGCATAAAATAGAAGAAAATAAAAGTGAGGTATTTCACATGAAAAAGCAAAAACTATTGTCTTTATTCTTCCTACTTTTTGAAGGAATTATTATTATCGTTGTTGGCTAGTACTAAGAAATTAGTTACTAAAATACTTACATCTTCAATCGAAAAAAGAGACTGGAGAAAAAGTCTTAAAAATCAGAAAAACGCATAATATCAGGTATTGAAAACTTGATACTATGCGTTTTATTGTGAGAAGATTTACTTCATTTTTTCCTGAAATTGAGTTTTCGCCCAAGCTCTAGCAATAATAGTTATTTTCTAAACTAGAAAAGGGAAAATACAAGAACAGCCAATGCTGCACCGATAACAGGTCCCACAACAGGAATCCAAGCGTAAGACCAGTCTCCGTCTCCCTTGTTTGAAATTGGCAAGATGCTATGCATGATACGAGGTCCAAGGTCACGTGCAGGGTTCAAGGCATAACCTGTTGTCCCACCTAGTGATAGACCGATACCAACAATCAAAGTCCCCACTGCGAAGGTTCCGATTCCTGCTTGAAGGTCATAAAGTCCCAAAGCAAAGATTGTTAATACCAATACAAAAGTTCCTAGGATTTCACTAATCAAGTTTGATACAGTATCTTTGATAGCTGGTCCTGTGCTGAAAGTAGCCAAAATGTTTCCTGCATTTTCTTCTGCCTCATAATGCGGTTTGAATTGCAACCAAACCAAAATCTGACCGAGCATAGCTCCTGCGAACTGAGCTAGGATGTAAGGGAAAACGGAAGCCCAAGGCAAACCACCTTTCAAGGCCACACCGATGGTCACAGCTGGGTTTAAATGAGCTGGACTGAGCTTGCCAGATACAAAGACCGCAACGGCAACTGCAATCCCCCAACCCATAGTAATCACAATCCAACCTGAGCTGTTGCTCTTGGTTTTTGGAAGAACCACACCTGCAACAACACCATTTCCTAGAAGAATCAGGATTAAAGTCCCTAAAAATTCTCCAAATAATTCACTCATCATTTTTCTGTCTCCATTAAAAAGAAGGGGCGGGCGACAAGGAGTCCTACCCTCCACCTCTTTTATTTTTTCTTAATTTTTTAATTCTGCTAAGTCATTTTGAGCGAGAGCCGCTTCGACATCCGCACGGTATCCTGCTTTTTCTTCTTCTGACCAATCATAGAATCGTCCCATTTCATCCAAAACTGGTTCAACGATGCTATCCAAGCTATCACGCATAAAAAGCATATGGTTGGTACGACGAAGAAGGAAATCAACTGGGCTCAGAGTCAACTCATTGCGCATTGCATAGTGAAGGGACAAGGTATCTGCCAAGCTGAGTCCTGGTGCTTGTTCTAAACTATGAGCAAGAGCAAAGACTTTCGGTGCATTTGAACCGTAGAGATTTGCGAGATAGTGAGCTTCCTTGCTATCCAAACCACGTGACACTCCAAGTTGCGCAAAGGCTTCGATTTCTGAGTCCACATTTGCTGGGTTCAATTCTCCACCTGAAACAGGGTAAGTCTTAGAGTTGATCAGTTTAAAGCTACGATCAAATTCTGCTTTGAGGATGTCAACCACGCGCTCCATAGCTCCTTCAGCCATCTTACGGTAGTCTGTGATTTTACCACCAGCAAGGGTCAAGAGACCATTATCATCTCGGTCCAAGCTAGAACCACGAGAAACTGCAGATGGGTCCAAATGTTTCTCAGATGTGCTGCTTTCAAGCTTGCTGACAGCAGATTCAACATCTTCACGCGTTTTTTCTTTAGAGAGATAAGATTCAACAGTCGCAATCAAGTTGTTAAAGCTTTCATCACTGATGGTTCCGTTATTTCCTCCATTGTAGTCAGAAGCGCTATTGCCTGCGATCAATGGGCGAAGACCTGCCCAGCTACTTTCGATATCATCAATGGTAATGTTAGCTTCTGGGAAGCGGTTGTTGACAATACCAAGTAGATAATCTACATCTTCCTGAGTCACTTTTGGATGTTCCAAATCACCTGTGTAATCTGTATCCGTTGTACCAAAGTAAGTCTTGTTTTCACGTGGGAGAACAAAGACCATACGACCATCACCCAAACCTGTGTCAAAGTAAACTGGCTGTGAAACCTTGATCTTGCTTGAATCCACGACTAGGTGAACCCCCTTAGTTGGGCGCATTTGTGAGAATTGTGTTCCCTTATTAGACAAATTACGCACCTTGTCGCTCCAAGGACCTGTTGTGTTAATCACCAGACGCGCCTTGATTTCAAAGACTTGGTCTGTCAAGAGATCACGAGCTACAACACCTGTAATCTTGCCACTTTCGTCAAAGAGGAAACCTTCTGCCTTCACGTGGTTAGCAATGAGGGCACCGTCTTGGTTAGCACGTTTGATATTTTCAATCACGAGACGCGCATCGTTGTTACGGAAGTCAAGATAAACTCCACCTCCTACCAAGCCTTCTTTCTTCAAGTTTGGCTGGCGTTCCAAGACTTGATCCTTGCTCAAAACCTTGTTTGCAGCTGGCGTGTTGTTAACTCCTGCCAAGAGGTCGTACAAGTCCATGGCTACTTTAAGACGGAAGAGGCTGAAGGTTGCTCCATCTTCATCGTAAACTGGTAAGAGCATTGGGTCCGGTTTTGGAATGTGTGGGGCAATTTGTTGAACCACTGCACGTTCAGAAACTGTATCTGAGACCACTTCTACGTCAAATTGCTTAAGGTAACGAAGTCCTCCGTGAACCAATTTAGTTGAACGGCTAGATGTCCCTTCTGCGAAGTCCTGCATTTCAATCAAACCAGTCTCAAGACCACTGGCTGCCGCCTGCAAGGCTACACCAGCCCCTGTGATTCCTCCCCCAATAATCAAGAGGTCCAGGGTGCGTTCCTGCATTTTTTTAATTGATAATTCACGTGTTTTCTTTGAAAATTCCATATTTACACACTTTCTAACTGAGTCGCTTTATTCTGCCAGTATTAGTCGTCTACTTCCGCAAAGACTTGCGTTGCTTTCACAGCCTTCTTCCAGCCCTTGTAGAGTTGTTCCTTGCGCGATTCGTTCATCGATGGCTCAAAAAGTTCTCCTGTCTCGTTCAAGAGTTTCAACTCATCCAAGTCTTTCCAGTAACCTACTGACAAACCTGCTAGGAAGGCCGCACCTAGAGCTGTTGTTTCCAAGTTTTTGGCACGTGCGATATCGATTCCCAAAATGTCAGCTTGGAACTGCATGAGGAAGTTGTTCATAGCTGCACCACCATCCACCTTCAAGACTTGGATAGCTGTCTGAGCATCCACTTGCATGGTGTCGATGATGTCACGCACTTGATAAGCGATAGATTGAAGAGTTGCCTTGATAAAGTCTTCCTTACTTGTTCCACGAGTCAAACCAAAGACAGAGCCGCGAGCATTTTGGTTCCAGTATGGTGCTCCTAGTCCTGTAAAGGCTGGAACTACATAAACTTCATCATCATTGTGAGAATCACGAGCGTATTTTTCAGATTCTGGTGAGTTCTCTACCATGCGAAGACCGTCACGAAGCCACTGAATGGCACTTCCTGCGATGAAGATAGAACCTTCCAAGGCATAGTAAACCTTGCCATTGATACCGTAACCAATGGTTGTCAAGAGGTTGTTCTCAGACAACTGCATCTCTTCACCAGTATTCATGATGATGAAAGAACCTGTTCCATAAGTATTCTTGACCATACCAGGCTCAAAGGCCAACTGTCCAAAGAGGGCTGCCTGTTGGTCACCAGCCATACCTGAGATTGGGACTTCTCCACCGTAGAAATGGAATGGGGCTGTCTTACCGTAGATTTCAGAGTTAGAACGAACTTCCGGAAGCATAGCCTTAGGAATGTTGAGAATTTCCAAAATCTCATCATCCCATTTAAGTTCTTTAATGTTATAAAGCATGGTACGAGCTGCGTTTGAGTAGTCCGTCACGTGAGCCGCACCGTCAGTCAATTTCCAAACCAACCACGTATCGATGGTACCAAAGAGCAATTCCCCTTTTTCTGCTCGCTCTTGAGCGCCTTCTACATGGTCCAAAATCCAACGAACCTTGGTCGCTGAGAAGTAAGCATCGATAATCAAACCAGTTTTTTCATGGAATTTTTCCACATAACCTTGGCTTTTTAGTTGTTCAGCCAAAGGTGCTGTCTGGCGTGACTGCCAAACGATAGCATTGTAGATAGGAAGTCCTGTTTTCTTATCCCAGACGACAGTTGTTTCACGTTGGTTGGTAATCCCGATTGCTTCGATTTGATTTGGCTTGACACCGCTTTCGATGAAAGCACCCGCAATAACTGACTGGACTGAGTTCCAAATTTCATTGGCATTGTGCTCAACCCAACCTGCCTGAGGGAAAATCTGAGTAAACTCTTTTTGGCTAGAGCTGACCTTTTCTCCTTTTTTATTAAAAATGATGGCACGAGAACTTGTAGTTCCCTGGTCAATAGCCATAATGTATTTTTCTTGTGACATGTGCTGTCCTCCTCATAAAGATCTTGAGGTGTTTCCTCTTTACACTTACTAGTATACAAAATAAAGCGCTTTCTTGTTTATCAACTTTTTTTAATTTTTTAAAAAATGTGAGGAGATTGTGTGAATTTCACAAAAAAGGCCTGGGTTAACCAAGCCTTTTAGGTAAATAATAACTGACGAATCCCTGCCAAATCTTCCATATCCAAATCATTTTTTAAATAATAGACTGGTGTTTGTTCCTTCTTATGAATCGGGTTATTGGTAACCAGCAAATCATAATGCCGAGTTCGGTCATAGGCTTCAATGGTAATAAAACGATTGTATTCCAAATACCGTTTTAAAATAGCAGCCATCCTTGAAAAGACAAGAAAACCAGATGTCAAATCAAGACCAATCCGCATATGCTGGCCACCATTTTCAGCCATATATTCGATTAACTGGAGCCATTCCCAGAGAATCTTCTTATCTAAGTCTGTCCCCTGATGAAAAGCAGGTAGAGCATGAAAAATCTCCTCTGCCGTTCCCCTAAAATCATGTTCCATCAGCAAATATGGATGACGATTCTCTAACTGGTACTTGTAGCGATCCTGTAAAATATAGCCCTTGTATAGATAGACTTGAGCACAAAGCTGACTGAGTTCATAGGTGACATGGTCCTCTGTATAACCGCCCAGCAACTCCTCCTTCTTCATTTCTTGAATCAATTGCGTCAGCAAATCTACCAACTGCCCTCCAAAACCAAGGATATACTCCATAGTATGAAGAGGAAGAATGCGATGAGATAGGAGGAAAGAGAAGAAAATCATCATCTCACCATCTTCAGTCCCTAGAGGAATATGTTGCCCAGCAAAAAAAGACGAGGTCTTTCTCAGCAAACGAAGGTAGAAAATATTGTCAAAATACCCTCGCATTTTCTCTTCTATCACTTGAAACTGACAGGCATTAACCCGAAGACGTTGTTGACTGATATGAGCCCAGAGAACCAAGTCCAATTTCTGCCCTGAAGACAAACTTGCACCGCAGATTTCTTCTAAAGTGGCAATCTCCTGCTTTCTCTCTGGTTTCTGCATGTGACCTTCCCACTCCTGACTGGACCAAACCTTGCGGAAAAGACAGAAATAGAAATAGCGAATTTGATGTTCTGGACCTCGCCACCGTCCATTTTGGATGGATAAGTCAAATTCTGACAAAATCTGATTTAGACTAGCTAAGTGGCGACCAAGCGTAGCCTCACTAATCATCAATTCTTGAGCCAGCTGATGGGCTAAAAACTGTTGGTGGTAGAGAAGATAAACAAGAATCTGGTATTTAACCGCATTCTCCAAAAACAAACTCCGAATATCTCTCCCCTTGGTAGCTGCACCAATCGACAAACGCAGATTTTCATCTTGTAAGTGGATTGTCAGCTCTAAATCACTGTCCAAAGCCTTGTCATTGAGCAGGGTGACATATTTGGTTAGGGTTGCTTTTGAAAATCCTGTTTCCTCCATTACAGCCTTGACGGTCGTCTGAGACTCTTGTAATAGAAAGGAAAGGATTGAAAATTGGCCAGATTCGGCCTTTTCCATCAAATCTCCTAAATACATTTGTTACCCCTTTCATTTTCTATCTTAAGCATAGCATAAATCTTACAAATGCTGAAATAATCTGTTTCTCTTTTTATTTTCATGCTGATTTCTTGGTCCATTATCCTGAAAATCAGTAAACACACGGCTCCCCCTTTGGGCATTTTTATGCTAAAATAGTAGCTATGGATAAAATTATTAAAACTATATCAGAAAGCGGAGCCTTTCGTGCTTTTGTCCTTGATAGCACAGAAACCGTCCGCACTGCTCAAGAAAAACACAAAACCCAAGCTAGCTCAACTGTAGCGCTTGGTCGAACTCTTATCGCTAGCCAGATTCTCGCAGCCAATGAAAAAGGAAATACCAAACTAACAGTTAAGGTGCTGGGTTCTAGCTCTCTAGGGGCTATTATCACCGTCGCTGATACCAAGGGGAACGTCAAAGGTTACGTTCAAAATCCTGGTGTTGACATCAAAAAGACTGCAACTGGTGAAGTCCTAGTCGGACCTTTTGTTGGAAATGGTCAATTTCTCGTTATCACAGACTACGGCATTGGAAATCCTTATACTTCCTTGACCCCACTCATCTCTGGAGAGATTGGAGAAGACCTTGCTTTCTACCTGACTGAAAGCCAACAAACCCCTTCAGCAGTCGGTCTCAATGTCCTTTTGGACGAGGAAGATGAGGTCAAGGTTGCAGGTGGTTTCCTAGTTCAAGTCTTGCCGGGAGCCAAGGAAGAAGAGATTGCTCGCTTTGAAAAACGCATCCAAGAAATGCCAGCTATCTCGACCCTTCTCGAAAGTGAAGACCATATCGAAGCCCTCCTCAAGGCTATCTACGGTGACGAGGCCTACAAGCGTCTTTCTGAAGAAGAAATTCGTTTCCAATGTGACTGTAGCCATGAACGCTTTATGAACGCTCTTGCTAGCCTTCCAAGCTCAGACTTACAGGAAATGAAAGAGGAAGACCACGGAGCAGAAATCACTTGTCAATTCTGCCAAACTACTTACAACTTTGATGAAAACGACCTGGAGGAACTCATTCGTGACAAATCTTAATACACCTTTTATGATTGGTAATGTTGAGATTCCCAATCGTACCGTTTTAGCACCCATGGCTGGCGTGACAAACTCAGCCTTTCGTACTATTGCAAAAGAGCTCGGAGCTGGACTCGTTGTCATGGAAATGGTCTCTGACAAGGGAATCCAATACAACAACGAAAAAACCCTGCACATGCTTCATATCGATGAAGGCGAAAACCCTGTTTCTATCCAACTTTTTGGTAGTGATGAAGACAGCCTAGCACGCGCAGCAGAATTCATCCAAGAAAACACCAAAACCGATATCGTCGATATCAACATGGGCTGCCCAGTTAATAAAATCGTGAAGAACGAAGCTGGCGCTATGTGGCTCAAGGATCCAGATAAGATTTACTCTATCATCAACAAGGTCCAATCTGTCCTTGATATTCCACTTACTGTCAAAATGCGTACCGGCTGGGCTGACCCATCTCTCGCAGTAGAAAATGCCCTCGCTGCTGAAGCAGCAGGTGTTTCTGCCCTTGCTATGCATGGCCGTACCCGTGAGCAAATGTATACAGGTCACGCAGACCTTGAGACTCTCCATAAAGTTGCTCAAGCTTTGACCAAGATTCCATTCATCGCCAACGGTGACATTCGTACGGTCCAAGAAGCCAAACAACGCATCGAAGAAGTCGGTGCTGACGCAGTCATGATTGGCCGAGCTGCTATGGGAAATCCTTACCTCTTCAACCAAATCAACCACTACTTTGAAACAGGAGAGATCCTCCCTGATTTGACCTTTGAAGACAAGATGAAAATCGCCTACGAACATTTGAAACGCTTAATTAACCTCAAAGGAGAAAACGTCGCAGTTCGTGAATTCCGCGGCCTCGCTCCTCACTACCTCCGTGGAACATCTGGTGCTGCCAAACTCCGTGGAGCCATTTCACAAGCTAGCACTCTAGCAGAGATTGAGGCTCTTTTGCAATTGGATAAAGCTTAATAGACCAAAACCCGTAACTCTCTTAAAGTTTACGGGTTTTTCTTGGATTTATATAAGCAATCAATGTCTATATGAAATTAGTCATTCTCCGTCTTTTTTCCTTTTAATAGATAAACACCTACTAGAGATATTAGACCTAAGAATTCCATAAGCAACGTTGACATTGTTCCAGTTGATGGGAGTGCTTGCTTATCTTTTTTATCTGAATTTGAACGATTTTCACTCATTTGATTTGCTTTATCAGCAAGAAGAACCATTTCCTTATCATCAGATTGAGTTTTTCCTTCCCTATTTTCCTCTGGCTCAGTAGCCATTTGTTTTTTAGGAAGTGTTTTAATCGCAAACAAGCTGAAATGACTCGTTTTGAAAACGACTTGCCCATTTTCAACTGTTGATGGGAGCAACTCCAACTCTCCATTTTCTTTCACATGGTAAACTTGAATCTCAGACTCAATATTACCAATTGCAAGACGAACTACTCTCTCTCCATTGACATGGGTTTCTTTTCCATCTTTTAAAAGGGAAATATCAAATATGCGCACTGCTCCTTGCCCTGTTTGACGGATAACATTATCAATCATTTCTTTTGTTGTTACCTCTTTAAGATTGACAGAGTCTGCTTCTGTAGCAGTTTCAAACATAACAGTAATCTTGGTATTTCCATTTTGAGTTGTAAATACCTTTTGAACAGTAGATGTCGGTTGAGATGAGAGAGTAGGAGAAAGACTGTTAGATCTTGTAGGAGATGAAGAATTTGTCTCGTTTCCTGATGGTTTACTTGGGGTAGATGGTTCTACTTCTTGCTCTTTTTCTGGAGATTTTGGTTTAGTGGAAGCACTAGAACTTCCTGAAGAGCTAGTGGAACCGGAGTGACTTCCTGTGGTTGAACCTGATGGGTTCTGCTCTTTTTCAGCAGGTTTGCTTGGAGCAGGTCGCTCTGGTTTTTCTGGAGATTTTGGTTTAGTGGAAGCACTAGAACTTCCTGAAGAGCTGGTGGAACCGGAGTGACTTCCTGCAGTGCTTCCTGATGGATTCTGCTCCTTTTCCGCAGGTTTGCTTGGAGTAGGTTCCTCTGGTTTTTCTGGAGATTTTGGTTTAGTGGAAGCACTAGAACTTCCTGAAGAGCTGGTGGAACCGGAGTGACTTCCTGCAGTGCTTCCTGACGGGGTCTGCTCTTTTTCAGCAGGTTTGCTTGGAGCAGGTTCTTCTGGTTTTTCTGGAGTTTCTGGTTTAGTGGAGGATCCTGAATTTGACGAAGAAGATAAGCCCTTTTTAAAGTTAGACAAAGCTTCATCTAGTTTTGATTGACTTTCTGTAACCAGATTCTGTAGTTGGGCTTTTTGGGTTGATTCATCTAATTTATGCAAATACGTTTTTTCAATATCTTTTAGCTTTTTAATTAGCTCTACAGTATTGATATGTTGCTCTTTTTCTAAATTTTTCTTGATATCATCCAATAAACCTGTTAGATGTTTAGTGACCGCTTCCTTTGCCTTATTTCGCTCTAAGCTGATTTCTCTATTTTGATGAGTAGCTATCAGTTCATCAATTGCCTGTTTAGATTTTTCTATCAGAGCTTTCAATTCTTCTTTACTCGAAGCACTCTCAAATTGCGTACTATATTCGGATAAAGTCTTTTGAGACGCCAACAAGAGGTCTCCAAACCAAAAAGCAGCTGGATTTAATTTTGTTAAACGACTTTTTCTATAATTATCCAAAGTTGTTTTAGCTGTTTCTTTAGCTTCTTTAAGATTTGTCTCCGTAGTTTTTTCAGTAGAAACTATATTTCCTCCTTGATTTTCTACTTTTGGTGGAGTTGGATTATTATGTTCTTTTCCAGAAGGTGAATCAGAATCTAATCCTTGATTCGCAGGCTTAGTCGTATCACCTCTACCATTAGAAGAATTAGAATTTCCTGATGGTTTACTTTGTTGATTTGATAAACTATTCTTAAAGTCCTCTACCAACTTATCTAGCTTATTTTTACCCTCTTGTTCTAACCTTTTTATAGCTTGGCTATCAATACCTTCATCAAATCTTCGTTTATATTCTTCTACAATATCCTTAGCTTCTTGAATAAGCTTGTCAAACTGAGGATCTTTTTCATCAACCAATTTTTCAAGTCCTATTAAAATCTGATCTAAATACTTAGGAAACTCAGTTTTAGCTTTTTCAACTACTTCATCATGTTCTTTATTACGTATTTCCAAACTTTCTTGATGAAAGTTATTCGCTATCTCATCTAGTACTGAATAGTCCATCTCCTGTTCAATCCGCTTTCTGTACTCAGCTTTTTTATCTTCAGGTAAAGCTGTCTCTCCCAACTCTTTTATCAACTGCTGTCTATATTCCTTCAACCTATCTTGCCCACTAGATGTAACCGTGGGGGTATTCCCACCACCAACCCCTTCTGCATGGACTACTCCTCCTAAGAACAGACTAGCAACCACTACACTAGCTACTCCAATACTAAATTTACGAATTGAATAACGTACTTTTCTTTCACTTTTTGATGCAAACATAATTATTTCCTCCAATATTTTTCTTAACACTACTATATCATTTCAATATGAACTGTATATGAATTGAATCTTGTATTTATCTCTTTATACTTCCATTTGGGATTATAACTTCATGTAATAACTTTTCCTCTTCAGCTATTCGTCGATACAAAATAACTGCATAAACTGGAAAAACTAAAACAAAAGTCATATAGGCATGACTCAGCAAGGTCAAGCCAATCAACTCAGGAAGGATATTTAAAAAGTAATTGGGATGTTTTACTGTCCTAAATAAGACATGATCCACAAACTTATGATTCGGTGCTAACATCAACTTGACTGTCCAAATATCCCCAAGCAGATGAATAACAAGTAGCAACATCAACATAGAAAATATCAGGAGCACCAAACCCACAACACTCATCATATTGAAAGACGGTCGATAGACTAGGGCTTCCATAAAACAAGCCAGATAAAAAACAATATGAAACAAGGTAAGACGTTTGGTATTTTTAATGCCAAATTCTCGCCCGCCATCCCTACGAAGCCGTTTTTCATTTTCAATTGATTTCTTTAGGAACAACAAGCGAATTAAAAATACACAGATAATGATTATTGCTATCATCACAATCCCCTTTCTTTACCACTACTGTAACATCTCTATGTTAACCCAATATGAATTGAAAAAGAAAAAGAACGAAAACTGATTCCGTTCTTTGATTTACTCTATCACTACCATTCAAACTATACTTCTTCAAATCATCCTCAAGTAAGAAAAGAGTCTTACTAAAGCTAACTATCTGGTAACAAGCAGATTTTAAATTCCATCCCTTGTTCATAAGGCAAGAAACTATAGGACATACGATGACTTTCTAAGATATTCTTAACAATATAAAGACCCAATCCTGATCCTGTTTCTCTGTCTGTTACAATTTGTGAATGGTAAAAAATATCAAATAAATGTTCTAACTCTTCCTGATTCAAAGGAGCACATGTATTCCTAATAGAAAGATAACCATCTTGCTCAGAAATAGTCACAATGCCAGATTGATCTGAGTACTTAATAGCATTACTGATAAGATTTGTCAAGACTTTATCCAAAGCCTTCAAGCTCATCCTTACTTTTGTATCAGTAGTCAACTGATTATCAATCACAAGATTTTTAGAAAATGCCAATTCCTGGTATCGAGACAAAACATCTGTCAAAACGGTATTTACCATTAAAATCTCACTGCACTCTGTCCATTCTTGAAATTTAGAAGATTCCAACACTTCCTCTAGCAAGAAACTCATCTGATCTATTTTATCAATACTCTTTTCAAGATACTTAGGATGATCCTTATAATCCCCCACATTGTATTGCATATTTTCTAAGATAATCCTGAGAGTAGCTAGAGGTGTCTTTAATTCATGCGATGCTCCACGGACAAAGGAAACCTTTTGATTTTGCAATTTTACAATTTGCTCATTGCGATTTTCCAACTCATGAATAACCTTCAACAAGTGCTCATACACACCATTAATCTGTTTTCCAACTTCACCAACTTCATCTTTTCTGCTTTCATCAAAACGAATATTGTCATCCAAATCTTGCATCTTACTAGTCACTTCTGAAATGTAAAAAAGAGGATTGAGCAAGCGTTTCGTATAAAAATAAGAAAAAACAAAGGAAAAAGCAATTGTAACCAAAAATGTATAGGGGAGATACAAAAGCAAAATATTCTTTGCTTCTTTGTAGATATCCACTCCCTGCACAAACTGCACCGTTACCTGTTTACCATCTGCTGTACTAACAGGCTTATCTAACATTACGATATAATTTGATAGCTCTCCATCTTTAATATCTAAGTCATGCACAAGAGGGAGCCGCTTATCTAAGATATCTCTTTTAAGGTGAGCAGATATAGTCAAGGACTTTGAATAAGACTGGAGTAAGCTTGGAATTTCATCAGCTGTCTTAGTCTTTAAATACTCCGTAAACACTCTTGCACTCTCATTAAACTTTTCCCCCTCCAATTGAATATAATAAAAAGGAAAGGTCAAATAAATAGCTATATGAATGACTAGACCAACACCACCTAGAATTGCAAAACTTCTTAAAAAAGACTTGGTTAATAATTTAGGATTTTTTATCATAAGCTAATCTTATACCCAACATTTTTCACAGTCACAATGCAATCTAAAGCTAATTTTTTGCGAAGAGTACGAATATAGACATCAACGACCCTATCACAAGGTAAATCAGCTACATCTTTTGAAATTTCTTCCAATATCTGCTCTCTACTTAAAACTTGATTTTTATGTTGAATCAAACACTTTAGTACCAATAATTCCTTTGGTTTGAGATCAATTTCTTCATTTTTATAATGTGCTTTGTAAGAGGTAAAATCCACTGTTGCATCCTGATATTGCCAAAGATCCTCTATGACGTAGTAACGTCTGATAAGCGCTTTAATACGCTTGGCAAGCAGTACCAAAGAAAAAGGCTTTGTCACATGATCATCAGCATAGAGATCAAATACCTGTGACTGAGTAGTTTCATCTCCTAGAGCACTCAAGACGATGACAGGAATATCGTGCTCTTGATTGATTTCTTTTAACACTTCAAAACCACTCTTCCTAGGCATCATTAAATCCAGTACCATGAGATGGATAGGGAGATCCTGAAATTTTTCCAAGGCCTCTTGTCCATCCTTAGCCATAATGACGTGATAACCCTCTTCTGTCAGAAATGCTGCAATTCCTTCTCTAATCATTTCCTCGTCATCTGCAACTAAAATGTTCATCTTTCTCCCTTTCTACTACCGGAACTTCACACATCTATTCCCTGTATGTTATTTGAAAATTTCCTACCAGCCTATCATCTATGATAATGGAATGGATTTCATTTATCCGCTACTTGTTGTCAACAACAACGTCAATACAAGAAAATCATTCATCTTGCAGCTTAGTTTGATTTTTCAAATACCAGCTAGAACGGATTTGACAGGCAAAAAAGAAACAGGTCTCTTTTGAAAGGATAAAAATTTCAGATAAGACTGCTCTTTTTCTACTACACACGCTCTAAGACAAATACGATGGAGGGTAATAAACATATGAATTTTGGGTTGAATAGTGAAAACCACGGATCCTTTAGAAGCTATAGGTTTTAGTTTCATACTCTTCGAAAATCTCTTCAAACCACGTCAGCTCTATCTGCAACCTCAAAACAGTGTTTTGAGCAACCTGCGGCTAGCTTCCTAATTTGCTCTTTGATTTTCATTAAGTATCACTCCACTATGAGTTATGGTCGCTGATACTTTTATTCTTTTATGCAATATCAAATTTTAACCGGCCTGCTTTAACACCAATCTTAAGTGTGCTACCTGCCTCTAATTCTCCCTTGAGAAGAAGTTCTGCCAACTTGTCCTCCACTTCTGTTTGCAGGATTCTGCGAAGTGGACGAGCTCCCATCTCTGGGTCATATCCTTGATTTGCCAACAATTTCAGTGCTGAAGCTTGTAATTTCAAATCAATGCCTTTTTCAGCCAAACTTGCCACTAAAGGTTTAACCATAATCTTCACCACTTCCTGCATATGGTCGCTAGACAGGCTATGGAAGACCACCTTTTCATCAATGCGGTTGATGAATTCCGGTCTATAAGCCTTTTTCAGCTCTTCGAACATGCGTTTCTCCATATTCTCCTGGTCAAAACGAATGTCCTTAGCCCCAAATCCGACAGTCTTGTCATCACGAAGGGCTGTCGCACCAAGGTTTGACGTCATGATAATAATGGTATTTGAAAAGTCAACCTTGCGGCCCTTGCTATCGGTCAAGACACCGTCATCCAAGACCTGCAAGAGAACATTAAAGATATCTGGGTGGGCCTTCTCTACCTCGTCAAAAAGGAGAACGGAATAGGGTTTGTTGCGAACCTTCTCGGTCAACTCCCCACCTTCTTCATAACCCACATAACCCGGAGGAGCTCCGTTGAGACGGCTGGCTGCGAATTTCTCCATATATTCACTCATATCAAATCGAATAAGGGCTGATTCGTCGTCAAAAAGAACTTCTGCCAAAGCCTTGGCTAATTCAGTTTTTCCGACACCCGTAGGCCCTAGGAACATAAAGGAGCCAATCGGACGCTTGTGACTGCGAATCCCTGACTGGTTGCGGCGAATGGCACGGCTAATGCTTGAAACAGCTTGATCTTGACCAATGACACGTTTGTGTAGTTCAGCTTCCAGATTCAGGTATTTCTTAGCATCAGTCTGAGTCAGTTTTTGGACTGGAATACCTGACAAGCGACTCAAGGTGGTCAAAATATCAGACTCTGTCACCAAGTCTTTGTAAACAAGCACTTCCTCTTCTTTTGCAATTAGCTGAGCTGCCTGTTTCCACTTACCATCCATCAAGGCCTTGTCAGCTGGACTCAAACCTGAATCGTCTGCTTTTACATGCTTTGCCTTATTTTGCACTGTTGCTGCTGCCTCATCCAAGAGATCGATAGCAGAGTCTGGCAAGTGACGACTAGTCAAGTAACGATGAGCCATCTTAACCGCTGTTTCAACCGCTTCATCTGTGATTTGCACACGGTGATGTTTCTCATAAGTCGCCTTCAAGCCTTGCAAAATGGTCATGCTGTCTGCTACACTTGGCTCTTCAATCGTTACTTTAGCGAAACGACGAGAAAGGGCCGCATCTTTTTCGATATGTTTTTGATATTCTTCCTGAGTAGTCGCACCAACAGTTCTCAAAGTTCCACGCGCCAAGGCTGGCTTCAAGATATTAGCCGCATCCAGGGTCGAATCAATCCCGCTCCCAGAACCCATGATGGTGTGGAGTTCGTCGATAAAGAGGATTACTTGCCCATCTTCTTCAATATCCTTGATGATATTGTTCATGCGCTCTTCAAAGTCACCACGGAAACGTGTCCCTGCAACGACATTCATCAAATCCAGCTCTAACACGCTCATCTTAGCCATTTCCACAGGCACATCCCCACTAGCAATACGCTGGGCAAGACCAAGCGCTAGAGCTGTCTTCCCGACACCAGCATCCCCAACCAAGACAGGATTATTCTTGGTCTTTCGACTCAAGATTTGAATCATACGCGAGATTTCCTTATCCCGACCGATGACTGGTTCTAACTTGCCAGAACGCGCTTGCTCTGTCAAATCATGCGTATAGTCCTCGAGACCACCACTCGGAGTCTGCGGCATGCCCATCATATTGGCCATAGAATTTTGCTTGTCAGCTACTGTACGATGGCGTTGGCGTAGAGCCTTGAGGTCTTCACGAGTCCAGCCTGCACGTTCTTCTAAATTTCGACGAAGGGCAGCAATCTTGACCTGATCTTTCTTGTCTTCATAAGAAAAACCAGCCCTCTCCAAGATACGAGTCGCCAAGGCATTGCCATCATGCAAAATCGCATAGAGGACGTGCTCTGTCCCTAGCACCTTAGCATGGACCACTGACGCTACATACTCTGCTTCATCAAAAAGGACCTGCAAGCGATGGGAGAACGGCAATTCCGTAAAGGTTTCATCCTGGCTATAGTCCGTTTCAGTCAGTTCCAAAGCGACCTCTTCTAAACGGTCCATCTCATATGGATAATCATTTAAAGTCGCCCCTGCCACACTATAACTGTGATTGGACATGGCAATCAACAAGTGCCAAGACTCTAGATAATGAGCTCCAAAATGGCCAGCAACCATGTAGGCACTTTCGATACATTCATTCAATGCTTTTGAATAGTTCATCTTACTTCCCTTTTCTATCTACCTCTTGTATGACCTGTCGTAGCATGTTTGCTCGAACAACTGGAGCTTCTTCTCCTAGAACACGATCCAAAGCTACTGATACTAGCAAATTCATCTCCTGCTTGGTCATCAATTCCTGCTCAACCAAAAGCTGTAGAATATCCTCATAAATTTCTTGACTGACCTGCTCACCAATTGAGTAAAGCAGCTCCCTGAGCATTTCATGATGACTAGAAAACTCAATCCGTCCTATACGAATATAGCCTCCGCCACCACGCTTACTTTCAACCAAGTAGCCTCTACTTTCGGTAAAGCGTGTCTTGATCACATAGTTAATCTGACTAGGGACAACCTGAAAGGTATCAGCCAACTGACTCCGTTGCAACTCCACAATACCAGATTGATCTAAAATCGCCTTGATGTAGGCCTCAATATGATCCGATGTATTTTTAAATCTCATTACAAACCCACCTCTCTCTTTAAACCTTGACTATCTTTGACTATTATACCGAAATTTTCTTATTTTTAAAAGAAAAAGGGCGTTGGTAAAGGATAATCTTCACCAACTCCCTATTTTTCTACTTATCTAAGCCTAATTCTGCCAAGATTTGACGTTTGTAGGCAATCTTTTGGACTTCCTTGTCCTCATCTTCAGACCAATCTAGTTTAATTTCTGAAACAATCTGCCCAGGGCGATTTTTCAAGATATAGATGCGGTCGCTGAGACTGAGGGCCTCCTCGATACTATGCGTGATAATCAGGGTCGTCAGCTGCAACTGCTTGTGAATCTCAAGGTACCAAGCGTGGAGTTCCATCTTGGTCATCTCATCCAAGGCGCTAAAGGCCTCATCTAAGAGAAAGAGCTTGTGCCCGAAAAGGTAGGTTCGGAGTAAGGCTACACGCTGGCGCATCCCACCACTAAGTTCATGAGGGTATTTATCTCTTACAGCTGTCAACTGGAAGGTCGCAAGAATTTCATCTGCGCGGGCAATGGCTTCCGCCTTATCCACCTTTTGAATCAAGAGGGGCAGAATAATATTACCAAGCACCGTCTTATGCTCCAAGAGCAAATCCTTTTGCAACATATAACTCACGCGCCCCTTGGGATTTTCTTCACCATCAAGGACAATTCTCCCTGACTGAACTTCTAAAATCCCAGCGATTAGGTTAAAGAGGGTGGTCTTCCCTACACCACTTGGACCTAGAATGGAAACCACTTCACCTGAAGTTACCTGTAGGTTGATATCCTCTAAAATCCTCTCCTGACCATAGGCATAACTGACGTGTTCTAGTCTTATTTCTGTCATTATTTCACAAATTCGTTGGTGAAGCCTTTGTCTGTCAAGTCTTCTTTGAGGATACCATTTTCTTTATCCCATTTGTAGAAGGCATTCCAGCGAGCTGCATCAAATTGACCCCATTTTTCCTTGTCGCTTGCGTATTCTTTTGACAAGTATTTTTGAGATTCGATGACAAAGTCACGTTTTTCTTTGAGCTCAGGAGCATTCTTGATGAGAATATCTGCAGCTTCTTCTGGATGCTCCATAGCGTATTGGTAGCCTTTTTTGATGGCTTGGATGACTTTACGAGCTTCTTCTTTATTATCTTTCAGATAGTCGTTGTTTGCGATGATAACTGGTGAGTAGTAGTCAAATTCTTTAACGTAGTCTTTCAAGTACATGAAATTAGCATCTACACCTTGAGATTTGGCAAGGATACCATCCCATCCATAGTAGATCCAAGCAGCATCAAAGACGCCATTGGCAATCGGTGTGATCGAGTTTGAGTCGTTGTTTGGTACTTTTTCGACCTTCTCAAAATCTCCGCCTTGTGATTCTACCAAGGTTTTCAACATAGCAAGTTCAGTTGGGTCATTCCAAGTTCCGTATTTCTTACCAACCAAGTCCTTTGGACTAGCTACATTATCAGATTTTCGAGAGATAATTCCAGATGTATTGTGTTCTACGATAGCTGCAACGGCAGTAATTCCTGCCCCTTTTTCCAATTTTTTAGCCATGTAGTCTTGGAAATAAACTGCAAATGGTGCCTTTCCGTTGATAACCAAGTCAGAAGAACTTTCTTCTGGTGGCAATTTCAAATCAACATCCACTCCAGCTTCTTTGAAATAACCTTTTTCCTTGGCAACATAAAGCCCTGTGTGGTTGGTATTTGGTGTCCAGTCTAGGATAAAGTCAACCTTCTTAAGTTCTGCTTCTTTGTTGTCCTTAGAAGCAGTTCCTTGACCACAGGCCACAAGCACAACAGCTACAAGAGCTGTTACAAGCGTTAAAAACACTTTCCATGTTTTCTTCATTTTGATTTCCTCTTTTCTTTTTCAGAAACATTCTTATTCTACGAACGTTTCCATTTAATAACATATTTTTCACTAATATCGACCAACTTCATACCCAGAAGACTGATAATCGATACCAGAATAATAATAGCAAACATGGTATCATACTGAAACAGTTTCTTGGACTGAATCATGTAGACACCTAGTCCTTCAAATCCTCCCAACCACTCAGATACCACGGTTGTGATAAAGGCATAGGAGACACTGACCCTCAGACCTGCATAAAAGTAAGGCAGACTGACTGGAATTTTAAAATGCCACAGGATTTGCCAAGGCTTGGCCCGCATCAGACTAAACAAGGTCAACATATCCTTGTCACAATGCCTAAAACCGTCCAAAATACTAACGATGATAGGAAAAGTTGTCGTCAAAATAATCAAGACAATCTTGGGCAGAATCCCATAACCTAGCCACAAGACCAAGATAGGAGCTATAGCAATGGTCGGAATGGTCTGAACGACCACCATCATAGGGTAAATCAAGTCATTGAGCCAAGTCAAACTGTCCATGAGCACAGCCATGAGACAGGCAATCAAGACTCCCAAAATTAGACCTAGCAAAGCCACTCTCAAGGTCGCCCAGCTATGGTACCAGAGAAATTCTCTATCACGAACAAAGGCCTGAAGAATTTCAAAAGGTGTCGGCAGGATAAACTTGGGGAGAAGTTTAAGAAAACCTGCTAACTGCCAGATTGACAAGACCCCCAGAAAGCCCAATAGACTAATGTGTCGTCTCAGTATACTTTTCAAGTTTCTCATCAATACTTAAAATCTCTCCTACATTTATTTTGACATTGGCAAAGACATTATCTGCCTCCTGCCCTGCCACTTCCAGCGCTTCTTTGAGAATGCGCATGAGCTCATCAAACTCCCCTTCCAAGACCGTTTCAAATGGTGTCACCACTATGGTCACTTCTTGAGCTTGTAGATAAGCAATGACTTGATCGATAACAGCAATCCGATCAATCCCCTGTGCTAGGGGTAAAACTTGCAAGGCGATGCTTGCTTTCATAAAAACCTCCTCTTCTCGTTTTCCTTTGACAAAAAGAAAAACCTTTACCATATATGGAAAAGGTCAAGAATAGACTAAGTATCGTTCCCTCCGCTGGCATTACCCAGATCAGGTGCGGTCGAAGTTTAACACTTCCTCTCAGACTGTACACAGACTCCCATATATTATATGGATATATGATAGCGCAAATTAAGAAAAATGTCAAGGAAACTGCTTACAGAAAAGAGCAGGAAACATTTCCTACTCCAATTTTCTATACTCGTTCTCCATCACTGTTTACTCTGTAGCCATCCACCGCCGTATTAACAGCTAAGACACCTGAAGAGTAAGAATAATACCACTTACCAGAAACTTGATACCAGCCTGTTTTCATTGCCCCTGAACTATCCAGATAATACCACGAGCCATTTTCCTTTAACCAGCCTGTCTGCATTTCACCAGATGATTTCAAATAATACCAGCTAGAACCATCTTTCAACCATCCCGTTGATTTAGACCCATTTGATTTAAAATGATACCAACTACCATTTATTTTCTTCCAACCGACAGTCGATCCATTATTTGAGCTATAATTAGAGCTATTCCCTGATTGGTTCTGATAATTTTGTGAAGAAGTCACTCCCTCTAGCTGGATATAACGACGACTTCCGTTATAAGCTGTATAACTCAACCACTTGTATCCATCTTTTTCGAGAATTTGATCATAATGAACCTTCTCCCCAGGATAATAGTAATCAATCGCAGTTGCGCTAGCTAGTGGCTGATTTTTGATAGCAGACTTAGACTTGAAATAATGTGTTCCTCCTGTTGAAACTGAGGTTTGACTATTCCCAACACTGCCACCAGCTAAATCTTTAAAATGAATAAATCCTGTCATCGTATTTGCTTTTATAATTCGTTTATTATAGGCTTCTGTATAACCATAGTTATATTCCTCGATCTCAATCTGATCTCCCATTACATTTGACACCCAGGCAACATGCCCATAAGTTCCTGCAGTAGACCAAGCAATAGAGCCAATCGCTGGTCTATTATCGACACGATAACCTTCACGACGAGCACGATAGCCCCATTCATTCGCATTTCCATAAGCCCTTGGAATCTCAAAACCATTGACATTACTCAAACGAAAGGCTGCAAAAGAAGTACACTGACGAGAATACATGCGCCACTGATCAATCTCCTGGCTCCCATTTTTATAATAAACAGGATAATCATCTCCACGCGCAATCGATCCATTTCCTCCAGAATAGGCATATACACTATCACTCGCTGCTAACATCAATCCTACTACTAAAAAAGGAACAACCTTTTTAGCTGATTTTCTGAAAGAAAACCTTGTCTCTGTTACTTTAAACGGTAAAATTTTCATTCTTCCTCCTTGAAAATAATATAAATCGAAGATTACCTTCACTTAAACTATTCGGAGAAAAAAGAAAAAGTGAGAAAATTTCTCACTTTAGTCCAGATAATGAATTAGATTTTTTTCTGTAAGGATATCTGAGTAAGTAAAGGATTCAACGTAAACATTAGCCTGTTTATCTCCTTCCACATTCCCAAATTCCACAATAAATAGGGATGGATAAACTTCAATTAACTTACCCAATCTATTTTTTTGACGCTTACGCCCATTTTCCAAGGTCATTTCAATTACATGACCCTCATGTGCCTTGATTTCCTCTTTGATTTTTTTCATCTTAGCTACATCTGTAAATGCATCTGTCATTTTATGCCTCCCTTTTTGAGATACTTGAAAATTTATTGTATTCTTTTTGGAAAATCAATTCCACTGTTCCACGAGCTCCACTACGGTTTTTCTCGATAATAACTTCCACCTTATTATTTGGGATACCGTCCTCTTCTTCACCACCACGCTCATAGTAATCGTCACGATAGAGAAAAGCTACGATATCAGCATCTTGCTCAATAGACCCAGATTCACGAATATCAGACAAGACTGGTCTTTTATCCTGACGTTGTTCTACACCACGAGAAAGCTGACTTAGAGCAATTACTGGAACTTTCAGTTCTTTTGCTAGGATTTTCAACTGACGTGAAATTTCTGAAACTTCTTGTTGGCGGTTTTCTCGCCCAGTTCCCGTGATAAGCTGCAAGTAATCTATCAAAATCAAACCAAGATTACCCGTTTCTTGAGCAAGTTTGCGTGAGCGAGAACGAATTTCCGTGATTCGAATCCCTGGCGTATCATCGATATAGATACTCGCGTTGGCTAGATTCCCTTGAGCAATGGTATACTTTTGCCATTCCTCATCAGTCAATTGCCCCGTACGGATAGAATGGGATTCCACCAAACCTTCTGCCGCCAACATACGATCCACTAGACTTTCCGCACCCATTTCCAGTGAAAAAATAGCAACCGTTTTGTCCAACTTGGTCCCAATATTCTGAGCAATATTCAAGGCAAAGGCTGTCTTACCAACCGCCGGACGAGCTGCTAAGATAATCAACTCCTCCTCATGAAGACCAGTCGTCATATGATCTAAATCACGATAGCCTGTCGCAATACCTGTAATATCAGTCGTTTGCTGCGAGCGAGCTTCCAGATTTCCAAAGTTGATATTCAACACATCTCGAATGTTCTTAAATCCACTTCGATTAGCATTTTCACTGACATCAATCAGGCCTTTTTCTGCCTGAGCAATGATTTCATCAGCTGGTTGCGAAGCCTCGTAAGCTTGATTGACAGACTCTGTCAACTTGGAGATTAATCGCCGTAGCATTGCTTTTTCTGCAACAATCTTAGCATAGTACTCCGCATTAGCAGAAGTTGGCACAGAATTGACAATCTCAACCAAGTAAGACAAGCCACCAATATTCTGTAAATCACCTTGATTATCAAGAATGGTACGAACCGTTGTTGCATCTATAGCATCGCCACGATCGGATAAATCAACCATAGCTTGGAAAATCAAACGATGGGCATACTTAAAAAAGTCCCGAGACTCAATATATTCTCGCACAAAAACAAGTTTACTCTCATCAATAAAGATAGCCCCCAAAACAGATTGCTCAGCTAAGATATCTTGAGGTTGTACTCGTAACTCTTCTACTTCTGCCATCAGACTTCCCTTCCTTTTACAATCTTGTCAAGAAGGTGTAAACTTATCCTTCTTTCACACGAAGATTGATTACACTTGTGATATCTTGATAGATTTTCACTGGCACATCAATCAAACCAACCGCTCGAATCGGAGCTTGTACTTGAATATGACGTTTATCAATCTTAATTCCAAATTGCTTTTGCAATTCTTCTGCAATCTTCTTATTGGTAATAGAACCAAAGGTACGACCATCTGGACCAACTTTTTCAACAAATTCTACAACCGTTTCTTCTGCTTCAAGTTGGGCTTTAATTGCTTTTGCTTCTGCAATCATCTCAGCGTGAGCTTTCTCTTCGGATTTTTGTTTACCACGAAGTTCACCTACAGCTTGAGCAGTCGCTTCTTTTGCTAGGTTCTTTTTGATAAGAAAGTTTTGCGCATACCCTGTTGGTACTTCCTTAATTTCGCCTTTTTTACCTTTTCCTTTAACATCTGCTAAAAAGATTACTTTCATTCTTCTTTCTCCTTTTCCTTTATTTCATTTAATACAATTTCTGTCAGTTTTTCACCTGCTTCCGACAAGGTTAAATCCTTAATTTGAGCTGCTGCCAAATTAAAGTGACCTCCACCGCCTAACTCTTCCATAATCCGTTGTACATTCAGTTTACTACGACTTCGAGCTGAGATAGAGATAAATCCTTGTGTATTTTTCGCAAGAACAAAACTCGCTTCAATACCTGACATAGCTAACATGGCATCTGCTGCCTTACTAATAACAACTGTATCATAGCATTTCGTGTCCTTAGCCTCTGCTATTAGTACATCTGAACCTAATTTACGCCCCTGTAAAATCAGTTCATTGACCTCACGATATTCTTCAAAATCTGTCGCAGCGATTTCTTGGATAGCAATACTATCACTTCCTCTCGTTCTGAGATAGCTAGCAACATCAAATGTCCGACTAGTCACTCGTGAGGTGAAATTTTTAGTATCCAGCATCATACCAGCCATCAAGACACTTGCTTGCATACGACTCAAACGATTTTTCTTAGAATTCTGGAACTGAATCAATTCCGTTACCAACTCACTGGCACTGCTTGCACCACTTTCGATATAAGTGATGACTGCATTATCTGGAAAATCCTGATCCCTTCTATGGTGGTCAATAACGATGGTCTGTGTAAACAAATCATAAAATTCTTTTGATAATGTTAAGGCTGTCTTTGAATGGTCTACAAGAATCAACAAAGAACGATTGGTCACCATCCCCATTGCATCCTTAACAGACAACAACTTCGTAACTCCTTCTTTTTCTAAGAATGAAACAGCACGTTCAATATCTGGAGACATTTGTTCTTCATCATAAAGAGCATAGCTATTTTCAATCACATTGCTGGCGAACAACTGCATACCTACAGCAGAGCCCAAGGCATCCATATCTAAATTTCTATGCCCAACTACAAACACTTGATCCACACTACGAATCTTATCAGATATGGCTGTCATCATTGATCGAGTACGGGTACGAGTGCGCTTGATGGACGCAGCCGACCCACCGCCAAAGTAGACTGGATTTTTCGTTTCATCATTCTCCTTGACAACCACCTGGTCGCCACCACGTACTTCAGCCAAGTTCAAGTTGAGCAAAGCAACTTTCCCTATTTCATCATGATTTCCATCGCCATAAGAAAATCCCATACTTAAGGTCAAGGGCAACTGTCTCTGTTTCGACTCTTCTCTGAAAGCATCAATAACAGAAAATTTATCATTCATCAAGCCCTCAAGCACCGTGTAGTCAGTAAATAGATAAAATCGATCCATACTTACCCGACGAGAAAACATCATGTATTTTTCTGAAAACTCTGATATAAAATTAGCTACAAAACTATTGATTTGACTAATATCTGACTCAGAAGTTGCATCCTCCAAATCATCATAATTATCCACAGATACAATTCCAATCACTGGTCGACTCGTTACTAACTCATCTGTTATGGCTTGCTCCCTGGATACATCTACAAAATACAAAACACCGGAAGAAGCATCCATATGAACAGCATAACGCTTCTCACCCAGTTTGGCATAAGTAGACGGATTTCCTACTGAAGCCTTGATAATCGTTTGAACAGCTTCCAAATCAAAATCGCCATCTTCCTTGGTCAAAATCAATTCAGCATAGGGATTAAACCACTCAACCTCTCCAGAAGATAAATTCAATTTCATAACACCTACAGGCATCTGTTCCAATAGAGATGTCAAACTTTCTTCCGCTTGGTGGTTTACATACTGTATCTGTTCTACATCACTCCTTGTATAATGCACTCTCAGTTTCTTAAATAAAAAAACATAGCCTCCTACAAAAAGAAACAAAATTAAAAGCGTCAACAGATTATTATTAACAAAAATAATGAAAGTGGATAAGACTCCAAACGCAATCAATCCTACTAGAATAGGAAAAATTGGACTTACATAAAATTTTTTCATTCCAAACCTCTTGGCACCCATTATACCATAATAACCCTCAAAAAGCGACTTTTAAAGAAGTTTATGGCTATTAGCATTAACAGTTTAGCTGTGAGTTTATACATTCAGTCTCTATTTCTTCTTGATTTGAACATAAAAAATAGAGGAAGAAGTAGTCATCCTCTATTTTCTTCATTAACGATAGTTTCTTTAACTAAAAGAGACTATTCTCCAACTTCTATCTGAAGACCTTTCAATCTTTCTTGAGCTTGGCTTACAATAGACTCTATAATAAACTTACAAGGTTTGATTTCTTTGACTAACCCCGCAATCTGACCACTCATCATTGAACCATTTTCTGTATCTCCTTCATAAACCGCTTTAGAAAGAGATCCGATAGTAATTTCCTCTAATTCCTCACGGTTAGTTCCTTTTTGCTCTAATTCAATATAATGATCAGTCATGGCATTTCGGATGCAACGAACTGGTGCCCCAGCAATCCGTCCAGTAACAGCAGTTGCCGTGTCATTTGCCTCCAAAACTGCTTCTTTGTACTCTGTAGCAATCGGACACTCATCTGAAGCTAGAAAAACAGTTCCCATCTGTACACCTGCTGCTCCTAAAGCAATGGCTGCAGCTAGCCCTCTACCATCCGCAATTCCTCCTGCTGCGATAACAGGAATCGTAACAGCATCTACAATTTGCGGGATAAGAGCCATAGTATTACTTTCTCCGATGTGACCACCTGCTTCTGAACCTTCTGCAATAACAGCATCAACTCCGAGTTCTTGCATTTTTTGAGCATGTTTCACACTAGCAATAACTGGAATAACCTTAATTCCAGCTTCCTTCAAATAAGGCATGACATGTTTTGGTGTTCCCGCCCCAGTTGTAACAACAGGTACTTTTTCTTCGATAATAACTGTAACAATATCTTTGATATTCTTCATCATCAACATAATATTGACACCAAAAGGCTTATCTGTCAACTTTCTTAACTCACGAATTTCTTCACGTAACTGTTCTCCAGTCATCCCACCGGAGGCAATAATTCCCAATCCCCCAGCTTCTGATACAGCTGCAGCTAATTGATAATGAGAAATTTGAGCCATAGCTCCTTGAAAAATTGGATATTTAATTTGTAAAAGTTTTGTAATAGACATGTGAATACTCCTTTATTTTCTGTTGCTTCTTGTTGGCGTATGGGTAGTCATCCCACCTGATCCAAGTCAACAAGAAAATGAAATCATTTGTCTCCTTATATACGACTATCCTAAAAAAATTGGTTTGCGATCTTGCCTATCTGTAAAAGGAATTATTGGAGGTCGAGAGCGTGGCACATAATCTACAAATTCTTTACCTTCTTTATCAAACTGGGCGACTGCTAAAAATTGATCATGATAAAAGAAAAATTTATAGTCATTTTCAAAAGCTTGACGGAGCCACTTCTCTTTTGCCAAGATTGATTTCATAGGGTAATCATCCACTGCAGGAACCCACAGAGAATTCCGATGAACATGTGTCAACATCAAATCTCCCATATGAATCATCGTATCCTTTCCTTGTTTCAATAGAATAATACTATGACCATTACTATGACCACTCGTACGAATCATTTGAATTTCTGGAATCACATTAATGTATTCTGAAAAAGTTGTTACTTGCTTTTCAATTGGTTCCCAGTTTTCTCTAAGATAAGTGCCTTTTGTCCGATTATTAGGATTTCGCATTTCATACCATTCGACATCGTTTACAATGATTTTTGCTTTGGGATACTTGGATACCAAGTCTCCAGAGACATCCCTATAGGTCAAACCACCTGAATGATCATGATGCATATGAGTCATGAGAACAACATCAATCTGACTAGTAGTCAATCCTAAGAGTTCCAAACTCTCCTCAACCCTGCTCTCTGATAAAATACCTAAATTTCGTCTTTGTTTTTCTGATAATTTAGCTGTATCAAAACTAGTATCAATAAGGTAATTTTTCTCCTTATATTGAATCAAAATTGGATCTGTTAGCTCAGCCATCATATTATCCTCATTGGTTGGATAATAGCGCGACCATACAACTTTAGGAACAGGGCCAAAAAGTGTTCCTGCATCAGTTAATTTATCTGCACCACGTAGCCAAGTCAACTTCATATCATGGAACTGGTATTCCTGTAGTGTGAGATTTGTCATTCTTTACTCCTTTAGCCACTGACAGGCAATTCGCTTGCGAATCGAATCTCCTGATTTACCATACATTTCAAGCGTTTTAGCATCTTTTAAATACCGGTCAATGGGAATATCTTCCACAGTATGCAGAGGGCTCATCAACCGAATAATATCCTCAGAAATCTCCAAGGCAACTTTTGTTGTATAAAGTTTAATCTGACATACAAACAAAAGTGCATCTCTCATGTTATCTTGATACGAATTAAAATACGCTTTTGCTGAACACAATTTTGTATACAAGTCTGCAAACTGATACTGATAAACAGTTGCATCTAGTAAACGCTTGCCAAACCCACGTTTAACTTTCACAAAAGACAATCCTTTTTCAAATGCACCTTCAGCAACTCCGAGGGAGACTGCACTAAGACCAAGCTGTAATTTTTGAAGAATATCATTCAATTGTTCAGCACCTGATAAGCTCAAACCCAATAATCTGTCTTGCGTCAGAAGCACATTGTCAAAGGCAACAGAACTGATGGGTAACCCCTTTAGACCTGGTTTGCTAATGTCATCACCAATAACAACACCTGGATCTCTTGTATCGACTATGAAAAAACCAAAAGAATCTTTTCCCCCATCTGCTTCTATCTTCGCAAGTATCAATAAAATATCAGCAAATCGACAATTAGACACAATTGATTTTTCACCTGATAAACGCCAACCAGTAGCTGTTTTCGCAGCAGTAGTTTCAATTACTGACAAACTTTCCATGGATTTTCCTTCAGAGAATCCCAAGCCTACTAATCTCTCACCTTTTACTAATGATTCAAGATAGTGAGACTGCTGGTCTATGGTTCCAAAACGCATAAAAGGGTAGATTCCATAGTAAGCTTGAGTCAATAAAATTGTAGAAAATGCTGGAAAATACTTTGCAATCAGACGAATAAGAGTTAGAAAAGGTACAGTCGACCCATCAAGCTGACTATCTACACAAGAGGAAAAAATATTATATTTATCAATAAATTTAGAGAGTAACTCTTTCGGAAATTGATTTTCATCCTCCCTGTTCCTCAAATAGGGTAAAAGTAAATTCCGTAACTCTGCATCCAGTTCATGCTCCAAGGCATTATTATCAATCATCATCTTCACCTCAATTTAATTATCAGCAACAGGTTGGTAATAATCCCTCAATAGCTCTTCGTAAACATATGATTCAACCTCACTATAGGAAGGTTTATATGGTCTACAAAACCAAATATTAAATGGAATCGAATCTTTAAAAGTCACTGCTTTAAAGCGACTACTATCTACTAGATGGCTAATCGGTTTAGGTAAAATCGCGATTAAGTCCGTTTGGTAAGTTGACTCAACCAAAAAGTCCCATGTAGAGGAAAGATAAGCAAATTTAGGAGAAATTCCCTGTGAAGCGAATTTTTCAGTAACCAAATCATAAGTAGTAAAGGACTTATTAAAGGTTGCTATCTCATAGTCAGATATATCTGACCATTCCAGCAATCCTTTATCTGAAAGTGGATGATTTTTATCCATATAAGCAACATACTCATCCAGTTGGATAATATGCTGATCAAACTTCTTTGTATCCAACAAAGTAGGCTCAATCAAAAATGCTAGGCTCAAATCTCCTTCCGTCATTTTTTGACGAATTTCTTTTCCCCCTCCTTCTGTCACTTGTATATGGATATGAGGGTTATTTTTGAAAAATTGTGGAAGCAAACTAGCAAAATACACATGTAAAATCAAGGATGGAATTCCAAGGTTTATTGTCCCTTTTTGTTTTTGCGCTTCACTATGAATCATGGAAAGCATTTCTTCATGACGATTCACAATCTCAGTAGCAAACCGATAAATCTTTCTTCCAGCTCCAGTGAGACTTTCTAATCTCCCATTTTTTCTATGAAATAACTGAACCCCTTCAGTCGCTTCAAAATTTGTTACAAACTGACTTAAGGCAGACTGACTGATGTGGATTTTTTTCGCAGCAACGGAAAGATTACATCCACATTCTATAATATTGATAAAATAATTCATTTGAATAATATCCACTGGCCAATCACCTCTCTTTCCTTCGCTACTATAGATACTATCTTTTTCACCAAACTTATACGCAAACAGGAAACTCTAAACTAACACAAGCTCAGTTCTATCTCCGTTATTTATACAAGCTACCCAATAATTAAATCTTATAGCAAATCATATAATTTAGAAATCTTTCAACCTCTTTTCATTAGGTATAGTCTGTTAGATAACTATTGCACTCTCATTTATAAATCGCTTACAAAAGTTATCAATATATATCATACCACACTATGAAAAAAATATCTTCCTACCGATTGCTCATTATCAAATAGGCATGATTTTCAAATCATCTGAAACAATAACATCTCCGTCTGTCTTTTCAAGGACTTCCTCTAAAGTCACACCAGGAGCTAATTCCTTCAATAAGAATTTACCATCTTGGATTCCAAAAACAGCTAAATCAGTAATAATCAAATCCAATACTCCTTTAGCTGACAAAGGAAGGGTACACTCTTTCAACAATTTTGATTGACCATCCCCTGTCGTATGTTGAATCGCACCAATAACACGTTTTGCTCCAACAAGTAAGTCCATAGCACCACCCATACCTGGGGCAAACTTACCTGGAATAATCCAGTTTGCGATACTACCGTCTTGGCTCACTTCAAGTGCACCTAATACTGTAGCATCCACATGACCTCCACGAATAATCGCAAAAGATGTTTGCAAATCAAACAAGGCGGCTCCTGGCAACAAGGTGATTGGGGCACCTCCCGAATTTGCCAAGTTTGCATTGTATCCATCTTTGGTAGGGGTTTCCCCAAAACGAAGAGCTCCATTTTCTGCTTGAAGAATGACATTAACTCCCTCAGGGATATAATCGGCAGATGCATTTGGAATACCAAATCCCAGATTCACAACATCCCCATCTTTAAACTCAAGCGCCACACGTCTTGCAATAATTTCTTTTGCCTTCATTTTAGTTTACCCCCGCAAGTTTCTTAGTCTCTGTCCACAAATCACCCATCATTTTATGATGCTCTTCTGGAGACAATCCCTGAACAACATAATCGACAAGGATACCTGGGATGTAAATATCATTAGGATCAATTTCTCCCACTTCTAACAACTCATTAGTTTCTACAATGACTGTATTAGCTGCCAAAGCTAGCTGAAGTGAAATATTTTTTGTCGTACCGTCCAAGTATAAGTTCCCATACTTGTCTGCCTTCGTAGCCTTAATCAAAGCTACATCAATCTTCAATGGATCATAAATTAAATATTCTTTTCCATTGCGAGTAACCTTCTCCTGATCTTTTTCCAAAATAGTACCTACACCTGTTGGTGTCAATACTGCTCCTAGACCAGCTCCAGCTGCATGTAATCGTTCAACAACAGTTCCCATTGGAGTAAATTCAACTTCCATATTTCCACTGAAATACTCGTGTTGAGCTGCTGCAGACGTTCCTACGTGAGCTGCAATGTATTTTTTAACTTGGTGATTTTCACAAAGACGCCCCACACCGACTTCCTTACCAGGTTGAGATGTTACGACTGATACCAATGTCAAATCTTGCTGGTTTTGAGAAACCAATTCTTCAATCAATTCAAGTGGTTCCCCT
Source organism: Streptococcus sp. 3109 (assembly GCF_013276905.1). Lineage (NCBI taxonomy): Bacteria > Bacillati > Bacillota > Bacilli > Lactobacillales > Streptococcaceae > Streptococcus > Streptococcus sp. 3109. The sequence continues at coordinate 69,032 of NZ_VMLY01000003.1, forward strand.
ACTCCAAGAAAACCTGAAATTCCTACTTTATCTCCTGAGTGAATCAAGGAAATTGCATCCGATAATGTTACAACTTGCATCTTCTATCTCCTCTTTCTATTTACGCTGAAACTCAGCTTTGCGTTTCTCAACAAAAGCGCGCATTCCTTCTACCTTATCTTCTGTTGAGAAGAGGAGAGCTTCAGCTTCTGTTTCTAATCGAATCGCATTTTTCAGTGGGAGTTCTGATCCAACTTGAATAATATGCTTGGCTTTTTCAACTGCCAAAGGAGCGTTTTTCATAATAGAGACTGCCAATTCCTCAGCTGCTGTCAACAATTCCTCGGCTGCCACCAATTTATTCAAGATGCCTAATTCATAGGCTTCTTGACCTTTAACCATTCTAGCAGTAAAAATTAGTTCTTTTGTCTTGCTGGTACCAATTAAGCGAGACATTCTTTGTGTTCCAGCAAATCCTGGAATAATACCTAGGCCTACCTCTGGAAATCCTACAGTGGTCTTTTCGTAACCAATACGAATATCTGTTGATAGAGCTAATTCCAAACCACCTCCTAAAGCATAACCGTTTAGAACTGCAATAGTTGGTTGCGTTAGTTCAGATAGACGGGTAAACGTATCATTAGCATAGGTCATATAATCATGTGCTTGGATAGGAGACATTTGATCCATCTCTTTGATATCCGCTCCTGCAACAAATGCTTTTTCACCTTGTCCAGTTACAATCACAACACGAATATCATCACTTGCTTCAATTTCGTCTAAAACATGATTTAAGTCAGTCAAAACTTCTGAACTTAAAGCATTCAAAGCTGCTGGACGATTTATTGTAAGGTAACCAATCCCATTCTTCTGCTCTAATAAAACTGTTTTACTCATTATTCTGCTCCTACTTAATTTTTTTTGAGTACAGAGTACAGTGTCAACAAATACCGATACCAAATGTAAGAGCTTACATTTTTATGATAACTCATTTAAATCAATCCGTCTACTTAATCTTAGTTTATAATCCTATAAGTACAGCTTATAGTTTAATTTTGCTTCAAATAATCCCCATCAAATGAACGATAGCAATCATATAAATACATATATGACCATTAAAAAATAGTTCATTTCAACAATATCAACTACCTTAAGTCTAGGAAAATATATAGCGAAGTGAATCTGGACTAGTGCAATATCGTTTCTAAACTATTATAAATTGATTTGAATTCAAAAATTAAATTGTTAAATTCTTGTTTCACTTTAATATAGAAGTTACTTCTTAAACGCCTTTTCCTAACAGCTCTACTACAATTCTTATCCAGCAGACTTAGATCTTAATTTAATCTATGTTCCATGACTGCTACTAACTTACACTATCAAAAATACCTTATCACGCAGCATCATGAAGAGCATGCGTGATAAGGTATAAGAATTATCAGTTTCCAAATAAAACTCTATTTAATAATGGTATATTAAAAGAAAGACACACGACATAAATAGTTCATTAGCGTTCAACGATAAGAGCTGTGCCCATACCGCCTCCAATACATAGAGTCGCTAATCCAGTTTTGGCATCGCGCTTCATCATCTCATGTACAAGAGTCACTAGGATACGACAACCTGAAGCCCCGATTGGATGACCAAGAGCAATAGCACCACCGTTAACATTGACAATATCTGTATTGAAACCAAGCGTTTTACCAACCGCACAAGCCTGGGCGGCAAAAGCTTCATTTGACTCAATCAAGTCAAGATCATCAACTGTCAAATTGCCTTTTTCAAGAGCCTTGCGTGTCGCATAAATCGGTCCACATCCCATAATCTTAGGATCCAAACCTGCGCTTGCATAAGAACGAATGCGAGCAATCACTGGAAGTCCTAATTCTTCAGCTTTGTCAGCACTCATGACCAAGACAGCTGCTGCTCCATCATTGATACCAGAAGCATTCCCCGCCGTAACAGAACCGTCTTTTTTGAAAACAGGACGTAACTTAGACAAGCTTTCCAAGCTGGCATCTTTTCTAGGAAATTCGTCTGTATCAAAGACAACCGGATCTCCTTTACGTTGCGGAATGACCACTGGAACAATTTCTTCTTTAAAGCGTCCAGATTCTATAGCTGCCACTGCTCTTTTTTGTGATTCTAAAGCAAGAGCATCTTGATCATCTCTGCTAATACCATATTCTTCAGCCACATTCTCAGCTGTAATCCCCATATGATATTCGTTGAAGGCATCAGACAACCCATCTTTAATCATGGTATCAACAACGTTAGAGTCTCCCATGCGTCCTCCCCAGCGGAAGTTTGGCAATACGTATGGAGCTTGACTCATATTTTCTGCCCCACCAGCTACGATAATATCAGCATCCCCACACTGAATAGCTTGAGCAGCCAATTGTACTGCCTTCAAACCTGAACCACAAACCTTATTGATAGTAAAAGCTGGTGTAAATTCAGGGAGTCCTGCATGAATACTCATTTGGCGAGCCACGTTTTGACCTAAACCTGCGCCTAGGACATTCCCCATGATCACTTCATCTACCTGCTCTGATTTAATATTCGCTTTTTCCAAAACACTCTTAATTACCAAAGAGCCCAATTCGACAGCTGAAATATTCTTCAAGCTTCCTCCAAAGGAACCCAAAGGAGTACGTACCGCCGATACAATAACTACATCTTTCATGACTACCTCCATTTTTTCTAGTAAGTAAAGAACCCTTCTTTTGACTTACGTCCCAATTTTCCAGCCTCTACCATTTTCTTCAAAAGAGGAGCAGGACGGTATTTTTGATCACCAAATCCTTGGTTCAAAACACCCATAATTGCAAGGCAAACATCCAATCCAATCAAATCGGCCAAAGCTAAGGGACCAATAGGATGATTCGCACCTAGTTTCATTGCCTCATCTATTTCTTCAGCACTAGCAACTCCTTCTCCTAAGATATAAATAGCTTCATTGATCATAGGAATCAATACACGGTTTACTACAAATCCATAAGAATCTTTAACATCAACAGGAGTTTTTCCAATTTTCTTTGTAAGTTCACGGATTTCTGCCACTACTTCATCCGAAGTCTGCAAAGCTTTAATCACTTCAACTAATTTCATCACTGGAGCAGGATTAAAAAAGTGCATTCCAATCACACGTTCTTGGTTCTTAGTTGCGGCTGCAATATCTGTGATAGATAGAGAGGAAGTATTTGATGCTAGAATTGTTTTAGAATCTGTGATTTCGTCCAATTGTTTAAATATACTGAGTTTAATATCACGATTTTCAGTCGCAGCCTCGATAACCAATTGTACATTTTTCGCGTCTTCGTATGAAGTAGAAGGAATTAAATTGGCAACCACTTTGTCTTTCTCATCTGCAGATAGACGTCCTTTTTCAACCGAACGTTCCAACTGTTTTGTTATGTTATTCAATCCTCGTTGAACAAATTCTTCTTTAATATCATTCAAATAAACCGTAAATCCAGCTTGAGCAAATACTTGAGCAATACCACTTCCCATCTGACCAGAGCCAATTATCATTACATTTGAGATCATTTTTTCTCCTTTTTATTCTAAGTAAATCACGTTATGAAGCAAGGACGATTGAAAATAAACCCTTCAATCGTCCTAGTTCTATTAAACAAATGCACCCAATCCAGTAATTTCACGACCTACAATCAAAGCATTGACTTCGTGCGAACCTTCATAAGTATAGATTGATTCCGCATCTGCAAAGAATCGTGCCACATCTGTTTCCAAAGTAATACCATTACCACCACATGTTTCACGCGCAAGAGCTACTGTTTCACGCATTACTAAAGAGTTATGCATTTTCGCTAGAGCAGAATTGAGCATCAACTCATTACCCTCTTCCTGCATTTCAGCAATACGAGTTGAATATGCAAGAGCTGCTACAGCATTGGCTTGCATTCTAGCTAATTTTTCTTGAACAATTTGGAATTTGGCAATCGGACGTTTAAACTGTTGACGGTCTTTTGCATATTTAAGAGCTGCCACATATGAACCACATGTTACTCCCATAGCAATGTGCGCTACATCGGCACGAGTAAATGTTAAAATACGTGCTACATCTCCAAATCCATTGATGTTAACCAAACGATCTGAGTCTGGAACTTCTACATTCTTCATTGTAATATGACCATTGCGGATACAACGCAGTGCAATCTTATGTGGAATAGGCTCTGCATGGTAGCCAGGAGCACCTTTACGGACAATAAAACATTTCACCTTACCGTCTGCCACATCACGAGCAAATACAGGAACAACATCTGCTGTATCTGAGCCACCAACCCAACGCTTTTCTCCGTTCAAAATCCACTTATCTCCAACACGCTCAGCAGTTGTTGATAGACCACCAGCAATATCAGATCCAGAAAGCGGTTCTGTTAAGGCAAAACATCCTTGCCAGTCAAATGAAGCCAACTTAGGAAGAAATTCTTTCTGTTGTCTTTCATCCCCACCCAATAAAATAGTGTTATAGCAAAGTCCTCCATGAACTGTATAGAAAGTTGCGATTGAAGCATCGAAGCGAGCTAGTTCTAGATATAAAAAGGTAATATACAATTCAGATGGTTTATAACTTCCTTCACGCCCTTCAAACAATTTTGGATTGTTCATGATTTGAGCACCCTTAGCGACAGCGTAAAATTCCTCAAATGGGAAATCAGGTTTTTCCCAGTATTCGTTGATAACTGGACGTAGATGTTTTTCAATCAAACGACGAGTTTCTTGTAGTACTTCAGCTTCCCCTAATGTTAAACCATCAGCGTAATGAAAGAGATCCTCAGGATATAGTTCACGTAAAATTTCTTGTTTTGTTGCCATAGTTATGACTCCTTCTTTTATTTTAAGAACGCTTACATTTTATTGCTCGCTATTTGTTGACAAGTCCATTCTATCGCTTCAACCAGTATTTTGTCTACTTAATAAAAATGAATAGAGCTATAAGTTGAATTTATAGATAGTTCTTCCACTTACTTTTTGAAAATTTATCCATAGAGACAAGCCATCTCTCTTATATAATCAATAACTGTTTTCTTCCAAACTTCCATTCTACAATCTACATACCCTCTAATGTCTCAGTAATTATTTAGATATCTATTACTCCTCATAGCTACTTGTATTACAAAAGACAAAATAGATAAAAAATACTTAAACTAAACACAGTCGCTTTATATAGAGAAATAAAATCTAAACAAATTGACTAGGAAATTCAATCCAATTACTAGCAATATTTTAGCACCTAAGACGTTCAACTCTAATTTCAATTAGCTACACAAACTCCCTCTTCCTTGAAATATAAAAAGTGATTTACCCGAAAGTAAACCACTTTTTATATTTCATTTTTCTTAAGATTCTTTAACCTCTAACAAACCAATCTCGCCATCCTCACGACGATAAATCACATTGGTTGTCTGATCTTCAACATCCACATAAATAAAGAAATCATGTCCTAACAAATCCATTTGTAGAATAGCTTCTTCCAAATCCATTGGTTTTAAATCAATTTGTTTTGAACGAACAACTTTAGACTGGACAACATTTGAATCTTCCACCAAAGCATCTGTAAATAATTGACTAGTTGCTACCTTATTTTTATTTTTACGCTCGATTTTTGTTTTGTTTTTACGAATCTGACGTTCAATTTTATCAGTTACAAGGTCAATTGAACCATACATATCTTGAGATACATCTTCTGCACGAAGAGTAATAGAGCCAAGCGGAATCGTTACTTCCACTTTAGCAGTTTTTTCACGATAAACTTTTAAGTTAATTCGGGCATCCAACTCTTGTTCTGGCTGGAAGTACTTTTCGATCTTTTCGAGTTTAGAAACTACATAATCACGAATTGCTTCTGTTACTTCTAGGTTTTCACCACGGATACTATATTTAATCATATGAGTACCTTCTTTCTAAACATTTTTGTTTTTATGATTTTATTATAACGCTTTCATTCTATTTTTGCAAATTTTTTCCTCATCTTACAAGGGAAAATGTTTTTACATCCTCAGCACCAGCTTCTTCCAGCAGTTTCTTCACACGATTTATAGTTGTTCCTGTAGTATAGATATCATCTATAAGTAGGATTTTCTTAGGAATGCGGACTCCACTTTTAATAAAGAAAGGAAGTTCTGTCGCCAAGCGCTCTGAACGACTTTTAGAAGAACTGGCTCGTTCTTCTCTTTTCTCTAACAAATCCAGGTACTTAAATCCTGCTGCATTGACCAAGCCCTCAACCTGATTAAATCCTCTATCAGCATATCTCTCCTTACTTAATGGAATGACTACAAATTGGTACTCTTTGTACTTTTTCAACTCCTCACTTAAAAATGAAGAAAAAACTTTTCTTAAAAGGAAGTCTCCATCAAATTTATATCGACTAAAAAAATCCTTCATAGCTTGATTGTAAGTGAAAATCGCTCTATGACTGACCTCAACTCCTTCTTTACACCAAAATTGACAATCTTGACACTTTGTTGACAATCCTATTTTCATACAGTTTGGACAGTACTCTTCTCCAATTCTCTCAAAAGTAGAATCACAATCTAAACAAAGACAGGAGGCATCATTCTTCATAAGTAAGAGACTACTAAAAGTTAAAACAGTCTTCATAGTCTGCTCACATAACAAGCACTTCATAGACCAGCCTCCTTATTCATCATCTGAATTTCCTTAATCGCCTTCTTGATTGAATCATTTAACCCATCATGGAAGAAAAGCAAATCTCCTGTCGGTCTATCCATGCTTCGTCCAACTCGTCCACCAATTTGAATCAAACTAGACTTGGTAAACAAACGATGATTGGCCTCTACTACGAAAACATCAACACAAGGGAAGGTAACTCCACGCTCCAAGATTGTCGTACTGATAAGTATTGTCAGTTCTCCATCTCGAAAAGCTTGTACCTGCTCTAATCGATCCTCTGTTACAGAAGATACAAAGCCAATTTTCTCATTTGGAAATTGCTCCTGTAAGATTTCTTTTAATTGCTCCCCTTTCTTAATTTCTGAAGCAAAAATGAGTAACGGATAAGCTGTCTTTCTCTGCTTCTCAATATAGGACTTTAACTTTGGTGACAACCGATTTTTCTCTAAACAGTGATTAAAATCCGATAACCAGACAGGTTTAGGAATAATCAACGGATTTCCATGAAACCGTCTTGGCAAACTCAATCGTTTTAGTTCTCCTATGCGAACCTTCCTATCTAACTCATCGGTCGAAGTCGCTGTTAAAAAGATTCTCAATCCATTCTCCTTTACACTATTCTTGACAGCGTGGTAAAGCGTGGGATTGTCAACATAAGGAAAAGCATCTACTTCATCCACTATCAGCAAATCAAAAGCTTGATAAAACTTCAATAACTGATGGGTCGTCGCAACAACTAGTGGTGTTCGAAAATAAGGTTCCGATTCTCCATGTAGCAAAGCTATTCCGCAAGAAAAATCCTGTTGCAGGCGCTTATACAGCTCCAAACAAACATCTATGCGAGGACTAGCCAAACACACTGCACCACCTCCATTAATCACTTTAGCCACTACTTGATAAATCATTTCTGTCTTTCCAGCTCCTGTTACCGCATGAACTAAGGTTGGCTCCTGCTTGTCTACTGCTTGAATCAGTCCCTCTGACACCTTCTCTTGAAAAGGAGTTAATTGACCACGCCATTTAAGAACATCTTGCTTCGGAAAATCCTCCTGTGGAAAATAGTATAAAGCTTGATCACTCCTGACTCGCTTCATCAGTAAACACTCCCTACAATAGTAAGCACCGATGGGCAAATACCATTCATCTAAAATAGCACTATTACAACGTTGACAGAAAAGTTTCCCTTTCTCCTTTCTCATTGCTGGAAGTTTCTCCGCCAACTGACGTTCTTCTTCTGTTAATTCATTCTCCGTAAACAAACGACCGAGATAATTTGGATTTACTTTCATACTTCTTTATTCGTAAAAACCTAGCGCTTTAGATGATTTTTTAGTACAATTAAATCATGGAATTTAGAACAATTAAAGAGGACGGTCAAGTCCAAGAAGAAATCAAAAAATCCCGCTTTATCTGTCATGCCAAGCGTGTTTATAGCGAAGAAGAGGCTCGTGACTTCATTACTGCTATCAAAAAAGAACACTACAAAGCTACGCATAACTGCTCTGCATTTATTATTGGGGAACGTAGTGAAATCAAACGTACAAGTGATGATGGCGAGCCTAGTGGCACTGCTGGTGTTCCCATGCTTGGGGTACTAGAAAATCACAATCTCACCAATGTCTGTGTGGTCGTGACACGCTACTTTGGTGGTATTAAACTAGGCGCTGGAGGACTAATTCGTGCGTACGCAGGCAGTGTTGCCTTAGCCGTCAAAGAAATTGGCATCATTGAAATAAAGGAACAAGCTGGCATTGCTATTCAAATATCTTACGCTCAGTACCAAGAGTACAGTAACTTCCTTAAAGAACATAATCTCATGGAGCTAGATACAAATTTTACAGATCAAGTCGATACGATGATTTATGTTGATAAAGAAGAAAAAGAAACTATTAAAGCTGCACTGGTGGAGTTTTTTAATGGAAAAGTCACTTTAACTGATCAAGGTTTACGCGAAGTTGAGGTTCCTGTAAACCTAGTGTAAACAATAGATAATACAGTGTTTCACTGATATTTTCACCGCTACTTTAATTAGCAACATAAAAAGGTTCTTGCCAAGAGTTACTAGAAAATGAAGCAATTCAAAAAGAAAACTGATAACTTTCTTCTTTACACCTATTTACTAAAATTAACTTATCACAATCGCTTAAAAATTAATGGCTTAGACCTGTGATATAAAAAAATCCTATCACTTCGATAGGATTTCTATATTTTACAAATGGTATAGATAGCGTTATACTAGATATATCTTATACAAAGAGGTATTCATATGTCTATTTATAACAACATTACTGAACTAATCGGTCAAACTCCGATTGTTAAACTAAACAACATTGTGCCAGAAGGTGCTGCAGATGTCTATGTAAAACTTGAAGCATTTAACCCTGGTTCTTCTGTAAAAGACCGTATTGCTCTTAGCATGATTGAAAAAGCTGAACAAGACGGTATTCTGAAACCTGGTTCTACTATTGTTGAAGCAACAAGTGGAAACACTGGTATTGGACTTTCATGGGTAGGGGCTGCTAAAGGGTATAAAGTTGTTATCGTTATGCCTGAAACTATGAGTGTGGAACGACGTAAGATTATCCAAGCTTATGGTGCTGAACTCGTCCTAACTCCTGGTAGCGAGGGAATGAAAGGTGCTATTGCTAAGGCTCAAGAAATCGCTGCTGAACGTGATGGTTTCCTTCCTCTTCAATTTGACAACCCAGCTAATCCAGAAGTACACGAAAGAACAACAGGAGCTGAGATACTAGCTGCTTTCGGTAAAGATGGATTAGATGCCTTTGTTGCTGGGGTTGGTACCGGTGGAACAATTTCTGGTGTTTCTCATGCACTCAAATCAGCAAATTCAAATATTCAAGTTTATGCAGTGGAAGCTGATGAATCTGCTATTCTATCTGGTGAAAAACCTGGTCCTCACAAAATTCAAGGTATCTCAGCTGGATTTATTCCTGATACACTTGATACAAACGCCTATGATGGTATTGTTCGTGTAACATCAGATGATGCTCTTGCACTCGGACGTGAAATTGGTGGAAAAGAAGGCTTCCTTGTAGGGATTTCTTCAGCTGCAGCTATCTACGGAGCCATCGAAATTGCCAAAAAATTAGGTTCAGGTAAAAAAGTCCTTGCTCTAGCACCAGATAACGGTGAACGTTATCTCTCTACAGCACTCTATGAATTTGAAGTTTAGTCTCCTAAATACAATTGGCCCTTATTATAGGGCTTTTTATTTTTACCTTGAAAATAGGAAGTTCTCCCTATAAGGATCGACTGCATAGAAAAAAGGAAGCAAATTTACTTCCTTTCTATAATTAGTTATTCAAGGCTGCTGCCATTGTAGCTGCAACTTCAGCTTCAAAGTCGTTTGCAGCTTTCTCAATACCTTCACCAACTTCAAAGCGAGCGAACTCAACTACTGAAGCGTTAACTGATTCAAGATATGCTTCAACTGTCTTGCTGTCATCCATGATGTAAACTTGTGCAAGAAGTGTGTAAGCTTGGTCAACTTTAGTATTGTCAAGCATGAAGCGATCCATTTTACCTGGGATGATTTTGTCCCAGATTTTTTCTGGTTTGCCTTCTGCAGCCAACTCAGCTTTGATGTCAGCTTCAGCTTGAGCAATAACATCATCAGTCAATTGAGCTTTTGATCCATATTTCAAGTGTGGGAGAGCTGGTTTGTTAACCATTGCACGGCTTTCGTTATCTTGGTCGATAACGTGGTTCAATTGTGCCAACTCATCTTTAACAAATTGCTCATCCAATTCTTTGTATGAAAGAACTGTTGGTTTCATAGCAGCAATGTGCATTGAAATTTGTTTAGCAAGTGCTTCGTCTCCACCTTCGATTACAGAGATAACACCGATACGTCCACCGTTGTGTTGGTATGCTCCGAAGTGTTGTGCATCTGTTTTTTCAATCAAAGCAAAGCGACGGAATGAGATTTTTTCTCCGATAGTCGCTGTTGCAGATACGTATGCAGCTTCAAGAGTTTCACCTGAAGGCATAGTCAAAGCAAGTGCTTCCTCATTATTAGCTGGTTTTCCTTCAACGATTGCTTTAGCTGTTGCGTTTACCAACTCAACAAATTGAGCGTTTTTCGCAACGAAGTCAGTTTCAGCATTTACTTCAACAACTGCTGCAATGTTACCGTCAACATAAACACCAGTCAAACCTTCTGCAGCAACACGGTCAGCTTTCTTAGCTGCTTTTGCCATACCTTTTTCGCGAAGCAATTCAATCGCTTTTTCGATATCGCCTTCCACTTCAACCAATGCTTTTTTAGCGTCCATAACACCAGCACCAGATTTTTCACGCAACTCTTTAACAAGTTTAGCTGTAATTTCTGCCATTTTGATTCTCCTATATTTTTTAAAAATAGGAGAGCAGGGCTAAGCCCCGCCCTCCTAGGTAATTACTATTTATTATGAATTAAGCGTTGTCGCCTTCTACAACTTCAACGATTTCTTCAATTGAATCTGCTTGAGTTTCTGAAGCTGCAAATTCTGCTTCAACTGCTGCTGCATCCTCACCTTGACGTCCTTCGATGATAGCGTCAGCCAATTTAGCTGTGATCAATTTAACAGCGCGGATAGCGTCATCGTTAGCTGGGATGATTACATCGATATCATCTGGATCAGTGTTTGTGTCAACCATCGCTACAACTGGGATTCCCAATTTTTTAGCTTCTTTAACTGCAATTTGCTCTTTATGTGGGTCAACTACGTACATCACATCTGGGATACGAGGCATATCTTCGATACCACCCAAGAATTTTTCAAGACGCGCACGTTGTTTGTTAAGAAGTGCAACTTCTTTCTTAGGAAGAACTTCGAAAGTTCCATCTTCTTCCATACGTTTGATTTCTTTCAAACGAGCGATACGTTTTTGGATTGTTCCCCAGTTTGTAAGAGTTCCACCCAACCAACGGTGGTTGATGAAGTATTGACCTGAACGTACTGCTTCTTCAGCAACTGCATCAGCTGCTTGTTTCTTAGTACCAACGAACAATACAACTGCATCGTTAGCTGCCGCATCACGCATGAAGTCGTATGCTTGGTCAGCGTATTTTACAGTTTGTTGCAAGTCGATAACGTGGATTCCGTTACGCTCTGTAAAGATGTATTTAGCCATCTTAGGGTTCCAGCGACGAGTTTGGTGACCAAAGTGTACACCAGCCTCAAGAAGTTGTTTCATTGAAATTACTGCCATGAGTATTTCTCCTTTTTGTTTTTTTCCTCTTCTTGACTTCAACTCGCAAAACGACCCAAGAGCAACTGCTTCACAATTCATCAAGAATGAGTATTATCGTTCACACGACAATTTTCATTTTACCATACTTTTCCAATATTTTCAAGCTATTTTGATATAATTTTTAATAGTTATTGTCTCTGGTAAAACCTAAAAAAGAGGGCTCTATTCGAGTCCCTCTCTCTAATTAGTCTGCATAAATATATGTCACAAAACCTTCAGAAGTCGTTGTTGGATTAAACCATCCACGGTGGTTTCCAAGTGTGCGATTACCTGCATAGTTTGATTCTGATACTTGGATACGTGTTGTTGATTCAACAGCTGTAACAACCGCTACGTGTCCATATCCACCATCGTTCCAACATGCAATTGCTCCAACTTGAGGTGTCGATCCTGTACGGAATCCTGCTGCAGCTGCACTTGTAGCCCACTGTGCTCCATTACCCCAATAGTCTCCAGCCCAAGGTGCTAATGTTTTAACTCCCCAGGTACATTCTCCAATTGGATAAGTTGAGGCATCCGTGTTATATGTTGGACGTACTTTAGCCTGAACAGGTGCTACTGCAGATTCAGATACTGCTTGTACCTGTGCTGTTAGGTTTGTATTACCTGAAGCAAGTACTGATTGTTGTTGGCTAGCTTGTTTTTCTTTATAAGCTGCTTCTGCTGCCGCAGCTGCACGTGCCTCTGCCTCAGCTGCTGCTTTTTGTTCCAATAGACTTGCTTTTTCCCCTTCAGCTGTCGCTTTCTCAGCAGCAAGACTCAATTCAGCAGCTTTTAGTTCTGCCTGTTTAGTAGTCAATGCTTGAGCATCATCTGCCAATTTTTGTTGATTAGCAATTACAGTATTGATAGCATCATTATTTGCTACTTGCTTCTCAGAAATTGCTTTTTTATCTGCCTTTTGTTGTTCCAACATTTTGTTGTTAGCAGATACGATTTCACTCATTGCAGCAACACGTGAAATAGCTTCTGTAATTGATTTTGAGTTTACAATGGTATTGATATAGCTAGTTGCGGCTCCATTTGTTTGAGCACTACGAGCTTGTTTTTCCAAAGATTGGTTACGAGAAACAATGTTTTTAGAAAGTTCTGTAATCTCACCCTCGAGTTTCTTAGATTCTGCTTGTAATCTATCATTTTCAGATTGCAAGTTAGATTGCTCTGCTTGAATAGCAGATACTTGCTCCTGAATTTGATCAACTTGTTTTTGTGCTTCTTCTTGTTGTGCTGTTAAGTTACTAATTTTATTATCTTGAGCAGCAATTTTGTCATCAGTCGTTTCTGCATGGGCAGTCGTCAATACTGCTGCCTGGGAAACCATTACTGTACTTAATAAAAGCGAGGCTAAGATTTTTTTCTTCATGGTTAATAAATACTCCTTCTGTTTAAGACAATACTAGTATACCAAAAAAAACTCCAATAAATATTACGCCTTTGTTACATTTATATGTCGTTCTTATAGATAATATTTTTCAAAAATAAATTGAAAAACAGTAATCCATAAAAAATTTAAAATCATCGTCGGTACCAAGCTATAGACTATAAAAATCGACATGTTATCCACTGTCAACCCTACCATAAAAGCCAAAAGATAACTACCCATTTCAAACAGGAATGTCAGTACAATCATAGAGAGCATTCGTGTCCAACGATTCAATAAAATAACACTATTCAATTTATGAAGAAAGGCTCCCAATAAGATAAATAAGAGAGTTGCAATCCCTATTAGATGGAAAAAGTAAACATCGTAAACCAAGCCTATCACAAAACAATAGACTAGGTAGAGATATTCTGATACTTCTATCGTCTCAAATAAGAGAAATAGAAAAAGAAAATGACTAGCTAAATGTACATGGGGGAAAAATGAGCCCAGAAGCTGGCTAATATGGGCGTCAATTAGAACAAAGAAAGGGAGCAATAAAAACACTCCAACCCGCTTCAACTGTCTCATTATGAATTCCCCACTAATTCTATCACATCCACATTATGAGTATCTGCACTCAATTTAACAGTTACTTCTCGTGTCAAATAGTCTGTACTATGCGTTGTGGCAACCACTTCACCTACAGGAATATCAGCAACGTTAAAGTTTCCTAATCCACCTGTTGTTACCTTATCGCCTGTACTAATATCGCTATTACTATTTAATTGACTAATTTTAAGAACTTCATTTTCCTTGTCGTAGCCAACAATAATTCCATAAATTGTAGTAGTGCCGTGTTGAATTTTAACAGAAATCTTATCAGCATTTTCCGTATTTGTCAGAAGGTTGACCATAGTAGAGTTGTCCTCCACTTTTGAAACACTCCCAATCAAGCCACCATTTGCAATAGCTAACATGTTCTCAGAAGCACCTTTTGATCTACCTGCATCTAAGGTCAACTCCTGCTTCCAAGATACCGGAGAACGCATAATAACATCTGCTGCTAAAGTCTTTGTGGCTTGCAATTTAGACTTCATATCAAGCAATTGGCGCAGTTGTTCATTTTCCGTCTTTAAACTTTCCGCCTCATTTGATTTGACTTCTAACTGGTAAATCTGTTTCTTCAAACTTTCATTTTCATTATATGTTCGTGTCAAATGAGCCAAATCTGATTTGACAGAATCAAACCACCGAAAAGGTTTTTGCACAACTCTATCAACCAATGAGATCCCATCTCCTAATTTTGTCACAATTGTACTTGAATAAGTCGTCGCTAAGAGAGCTGAGACAAGCAGAACAGTGACAAAAACAATAATGACATATTTTGATTTTTTAAAACGGTTCATATCCCTACCTTTATATCAAAAACTGTTACAGTAACTTTTTATCAATTCCTAAAAGCTACTAAGATTTTAAGAAAAATAAGCAACAACCAAGTACGATAATAACAAGAATAGTCAGCGTATCCTTTCGAGTCCATTTCAGTTGTCGGTATTGACTTCTACCTTTTCCACCCTGATAACCACGCGCTTCCATGGCGATAGCCAAGGAATCTGCACGTTTTAAACTTGTTGCAAAAAGAGGAATCAAAATAGGAATCATCGCCTTTACTTTTTGAACGATGCTTCCTTCACCAAAATCCACTCCACGCGCTTTCTGTGCATTCATAATCCGCGTCGTATCATCCATTAAGGTCGGAACAAAACGTAGACTCATGGACAGCATCAAACCAATTTCATGAACTGGAACTTTCACACGCTTTAAAGGTGCTAATAAAGCTTCGACAGCTGATGCCAAACTTAAGGGCATGGTCGTTAAGGTTAACAAAGTTGAAAAGAAAATAATCAATACAAAACGACAAAAAATAATCCCAGCTTGTTGCAAAGCATAATCTGTGATTCTCACAAACGAAAACTCAAATAACACATTCCCATTAGAAATGAAAAATAGTTGAAAAATAGTTGTGAAGGCAATCAAGAAAAACATAGACTTCAAGCCCTGAATAAAAAATGAAAGAGATACTCCTGACAAGGCAATAAATATCCCTGTCGCTATAAAAAGAATTAGATTCGTCAAGGGATTATTAGCCCAAAAAACGATCAAAATTAGTAACATCATAGCAAGCAATTTGCTACGTGGATCCAATCGGTGAACAATCGAATCCCCTGGGATATAACGCCCCAAAATCATACTATCCATTTAGCGACTCCTTGAACTCCTCTATCTTAATCGGTAATCGTTTAAATGACACGCCTCTATCAGCCAATCGTTTACAGAAAGCCGTAATCTTAGGTACTCCCAACTGCACTTCTTCCATAAAAACAACATCTTGAAAGACATCACTCGGTTTACCACCCTTAACCAAACGTCCCTTTTCCATTACATAGACTTGATTCGCATATTCAGCAACATCATCCATCAAATGCGTTACCAAGACGATGGTCATCCCTGACTGGTGGAGTTTTTTGAACAAATTCATCAACTCTTTTCTACCCAGAGGATCTAGGCCAGCTGTTGGCTCATCTAAGACTAATATAGCTGGCTCCATGGCAAGTATGCCTGCAATGGCAACACGTCTCATTTGTCCCCCTGACAACTCAAACGGACTGCGATTAAAAAGTGATTCATCAATTCCAACCAGAGCCAGTTTCTCACGCGCAATCTTCTCCGCATCTTCTTCAGAAACTCCAAAATTTTGCGGTCCAAAAGCAACGTCTTTCAAAACCGTTTCTTCAAAAATCTGATTTTCAGCAAACTGAAATACCAAGCCAACCTGTTTTCTAATTTGACGAATATCTTTATTTTTAGAAGTCGAGGTGATTAAGGTATCAAAAACCCTCACACTCCCTTGACTTGGCACCAATAAACCATTTAAGAGTTGTAAAATAGTTGATTTACCACTACCTGTGTGCCCAATTAAAGCCGTATAAGAACCATCTTCAATCGTCAAAGAAACATCCGACAAAGCTGTTGAAGCTAAGGGAGTCCCTTCTTGATATGTAAAACTCACATTTTCTAGAGCAATTCCCATAATTTATCCTCTAGCTCACTTTCTGTCAAATAATTTTCAGGTAAATCATAGCTATTCTGGCTCAAAGAATATTTTACTTGATTGGCAAAAGGATCGTCTAATCCAATTTGATCTAAATCATTTCGAGAGAAAAGTTCTCTTGGGCTACTAGTTGATTCAATTTCCCCTTTTTTCATGACCAATACGCGGTCACTCATGGCAACTTCTTCCAAATCATGGGTAATAGAAATGACCGTCATATCATAGTCTTTCCGAATTCCCTGTACTGTCTCAATCAGTTCTCTACGCCCCTCAGGGTCCAACATACTCGTTGCTTCATCTAAGATTAAAATAGCTGGTCTTAGGGCTACAACGCCTGCAATGGCCACACGTTGCTTTTGGCCACCTGATAGACGCGCCGGCTCTCTCTTTTTAAAGTCTAACATGCCAACTAAAGCCAGAGCTTCCTCCACTCTCTTTTTCATTTCTTGACGAGAAAGGCCCTGATTTTCCAAACCAAAGGCAACATCATCTTCAACAGTCGCTCCAACAAATTGATTGTCTGGATTTTGAAAAACCATACCGATTTGACGACGTATTTTCCAAACATTTTCCTCAGTCAGCCGTTGGCCATCAATTACAATCTCTCCGGATTCTGCTTCCAGTAAGCCATCAATTAAGCGAACCGTCGTTGATTTACCACTACCATTATGCCCTACAATCGAAAGCCATTCTCCACGTTTCACGTGAAACGTAATATCTTTCACATCATAGTATTCCTGACTTTCCTTATAGCGAAAAGAAAGATTTTTTACATCAATTATTGATTTCATTTCGAACCAAATGTCCCTTTAAATACATAAGCACTACCCTTGAAATAATCATAGCCAGAGTAGATAGTGAAAAACAAGGCTACATAAAGTAGAACTTGACCAAGCAAAGTCCAATGTAATAGCAAGAAAATAATCGCAAACATCTGACTAAAAGTTTTAATTTTTCCAGGCATTGCCGCTGCTAAAACTGTTCCACCAGTTTCAACCAATAAAAGCCTTAAACCTGTCACAGCCAACTCACGACAGATAATTACTGCAACAATCCAAGCTGGAGCCATACCTAACTCAATCAGCATAATAAAAGCCGACATAACTAGTAACTTATCCGCCATAGGATCTGCAAATTTACCAAAATTACTGACCACATTCCATTTACGTGCTAAATATCCATCTAAATAGTCGGTAATACTGGCAACAGCAAAGATAATAGCTGCCACTATATGACTCTCTATCGAATTTCCTACTGTTAAAATAAAGATAAAAATAGGTATAAAGAGAATTCGACCTATTGTTAAGAGATTGGGAATTTGTTCTTTTTTCATTCGTTTTTCCTTAATTTTTAGTAAAGGTTACAGTGATTTGTCCAGTCTGCGCTGTTAACTTCGATAAATCAACAGTCTGATTATCTACTGTCAAAGTAACACCTTTTACAACACCTAACGTAATTGTTACAGGATTTTTTGTTGCAACTGTTGCTTCTGCACTTTTATTATCCGGTGATAAGGTTACACCGCCCTCAAGTTCGCTTTCTGAAACGCTGATCCAACTTGTAACATCTGAAACTGCCAATTGCAATTTAACTGTTTCCTTACTTGTCTTATAAGCGATTTCTACATGATTTCCTTCACCTGACACACTTATAGCTGATTCTACACTAGAAGAACTGCTAGATGAACTACTACTTGAAGAGTGGGGAACAGAGCTAGTTGAACTTATTGAACTTGTTGATTGAACCACACTGTAATTAGAAAGAGAAGCCCCCTCTGGTTGAGTTTGAATATAGTTCCAAACATAATAGGTCACAAAAATTAAAATCGATAAAGCAAAAAGGATAAAATAGAATAAAGGTAAAAATGATGTTTTTTTCTTCTTTTTCTTACTTGAACGTCTACGACCTGTCAACTCGTCTTCATCAACATCTACTTCCTCATAAGTAATCATACTCCCAGAATCATAAGCATCCAAAACAATTTGGTCATCTAACTCAACAGCCCATGCATATTTTCTCAAGAAAGAACGCGTGTAAAAAGGACTTGGAAGTTGATCGAAATCGTCTGCTTCCATTGCTTCCAACATATCTAACTGGATTTCTGTTTTTTTCTGCAATTCATCTAAACTCAATCCCTGATTGATTCTAGCTAATCGTAAAACCTCTCCAATTGTTTTTTTTCTCATACTTGTCATCCCTTCTTTCTAGTGTCTATTATGATAGGTTACTACGATGGGAATATTGTAAAATCAACTATATCCCCTTCATCTATTAAATGATGTCCAGCATCAAGGACATCCTCTAAAGTAATTTCCTGTAAAATCTTCGGCAAATCAAAGATTGTCTCACCTTGTCCAAAAGTATCATATTGCGTTGCAATAAATTCAAGAGAGTTCATGCTACTGAAAAATTCTCCAAACATCTCTCTTTTGATAGTATCCAAATGATCCTCTGTAATATCTAAATCCTTTGTAAAATTACGAATGGCCTTCCTAAACTGATGAGATAAAGCAACTGGCTCTTTTGTATCCATTGTCAACATGACAAAATGAAAGCGACTTGTTACTTCAACTTCCAGAGATAAGGACGCATCAATTTTACCTGATTCATAACATTTTTGAAAACGATCCGAAGTCCAACCAAACATCATTGCAAACAATAATTTTAATAAAATATGATGTCGATAGCAATCGGCCTCAGCAACTTCTCGCTTACCTCTAATCCCAATCGCTAATTTAGGAGAAGACACTTCCATTCTCATACTGTCTGTTTGCTTTACATCTTGTAAAACAAACTTTTCTCTTGCTACTTCCTGAACATCTAAATCTTTACGTTCTTTTCTTTCAAAGTAGTCCTGTACTTGATCCACATCAAAATTACCAACTAAAAACAGAGACATGTTTACAGGTTTGTAAAATCTTGTAAAATTTTCTTGCAAATTAGTTAGATTGATTTGGAAAATGGACTCCTCACTACCAACTATATCAGTTGCTAAAGGTGTTCCTGGATACAAATTCGCTAAAGTTGAAAAGAATAAACACGAATCTGGATCATCTTGATACATTTCTCGTTCTTGCTGGATAATATCCTGCTCTCTCAGAATGGAGTCTTCAGTAAAGTGTGCTGATGTTACCAATTCATCAAGTAAGTCTAAATTTTCTAAAAAATGATCCGTTGCTGAAAAAAGATAACTTGTTTTTGTAAAGCTTGTAAAGGCATTACTATCTGCACCTAGACTCGTAAAAGCCGACATCAAGTCGCTAGAATCTTCTCTTTCAAATAATTTATGTTCAAGAAAATGAGCAATTCCTGCAGGATATTGTTTTACAGCTCCGTCAACTCCTGTGACAAGCGCATCTGCTGAACCAAACTGAACAGTGACACTCCCGTAAACCTCTTTAAATTCCTTTTTAGGCAAAAGAGCAACTGTCAATCCGTTGGCCAAACGAGTCCGATAAACCATTTCTTTTACAGCTGGATAGTATTTTTCTTCAAAAATAACCTTTGTCATTCTATTCCTTCCATAAAGTAAATCGCCTGTAGTTTCACATTATTAGCTGCTCTACAAATATCATCTTTGGCAACTTGCTCGAGTTTTGCAATCCAACTTTTAAAGTCTGCCGAAAATTTTCCAAGTAAGGCATTTTGATAAGCACGTTCAATCAATGAAGATTGATTATCTTGAGAAAGTAACAAAGACCGACGAATCATTTCCTTGGTCTGCTCTAACTCAAGCTCTGTAAAATATCCTTTTTTTAAATCAATCAGTTGATTATTCATCATTTTACGAGCCTGGTTACGATTTTCTCGATTGATACCAGCATACATCCTCAAGAATCCACTAAACAAATCAAGCTGACTTGAAATAGTATAAGCCAATCCAGCATTTTCACGGACATTTGTAAATAGTTTAGAGTGAGCAAATCCACCAAGTAAACCATTCATTACAATCATGGGGAAATGTTGCTCATCACCATATTCAGCAGAGCAATGATATCCCAACTCTAAAATAGACTGTCCCACATTTTTCCTAACCATGCCTTCTTGCAAGATATTGGAATAAGGTTGGCAATATTGAATCTTCACATCCACTTCTCGACCTTTAAAGGCAAATGATTCTAATACATTTTGAATTTCAACCTCATTAAAATCACCTAGGAAAAAGAAATCGATTCGATCATTGGCCAAAAATTCTTGGAAACAAGAATAAGAACTTTGTGGAGTTTCAGCTAAAATACGATTTCGTAAATCACTATATTCCAATTGGAGACGTTCATCATGAAAAAATAATTTATCTAATTCTTTATGTGCGAAATAAAAAGAATCATCCATATCAGCTGCTAAACTTGCTAGCAATTGCTTTTTCTCAATTTCAAATAAGGCCGAATCAAACCCATTATCAACTACTACGGGTGAAAAAAGAGTTTCTTTTACAAGTTCCAAAACCTGAGAAGTTAGCATATTTTTCCTACTTAAAAACTCATCACGAACATAGGTAAATGTCAATTCTACAATGTGACTTTGCCCTCTTCTGAAACAATTGGTTGACATATCTGTACCGTATAGACTGGCTAAATGTCTTCTCAAATCTTGAGAAGTGGGGTACATCTGATTAGCAGTCTCTAGCATACTCGCACTCAACATGCGACCTGCAATCGTATCGAGGGATAATGGAGTGGTAAAACGCACGGCGATTTTGTTCGTTTTAAACTTCTTTGATTGGATAAAATGTGTTGAAATTCCATGCACTAACTCCATGATTTACCTCCTTATATACAGACTTCTATTATATCACGAAAACCTGAAATTTTCTTGTTCTCTGTAACACTTTTGAAATAAAAATCGCTTACATTTCTCCCTGTTTCTCTCACTATTTTTAGGAAAATATGGTATAATACCAAAGATTGAGGTGAATTATGGAATACAAATTATTTGAAGAATTTATTACCCTCCAAGCACTACTCAAAGAACTTGGAATCACACATAGCGGAGGAGCTATCAAATCCTTTCTCTCTGAACATTCTGTTTACTTTAATGGGGAATTAGAGAGTCGTCGCGGTAAAAAACTTCGTATTGGCGATAAAGTTGACATCCCTGACATGAATATTGACATCTTGTTGACACAACCTACTTCTGAAGAACTAGATGAATACCAAGCTGATAAAGTTGAAAAAGAACGAATCGCTAAACTTGTTAAGGAGATGAATAAAGGAGTAAAAAAAGACAACTCTAAACCTACTTCATCACCAAAAAGCAAACAAGCTCCGCGATTCCCTGGTAGATAATCATGTGGCTACAACACCTATCTCTCAAGACTTTTCGTAATTACAAAGAGACGAAAATAGACTTTAATCCTAAATTGAATGTCTTTTTGGGACGTAATGCACAAGGAAAAACAAATATGTTAGAGGCTATCTATTTTTTAGCCTTAACGCGTAGTCATCGAACTCGAACAGATAAAAATCTCATTCATTTTGATGAGGAACAACTTCATCTTTCAGGTCTTGTTCAGAAAAAAACGGGATCTATTCCCCTCGAAATCGAACTAACACAAAAAGGACGTGTGACAAAAGTTAATCATTTAAAACAGGCACGCCTTTCAGATTATGTAGGACACATGAATGTTGTCTTATTTGCTCCTGAAGATTTACAACTAATTAAAGGAGCACCTTCGGTTCGACGAAAATTCATTGATATGGAACTTGGACAAATCAAGCCAATCTATTTATCTGACTTAACCAATTATAACCACATCCTAAAGCAAAGAAACACTTACCTAAAATCAGCTCAAAAAATAGATGAAACCTTCCTTTCAGTACTAGATGATCAGCTAGTTGATTATGGATGTCGTGTGATGAATCACCGCTTAGATTTCATAAAAAAACTAGAATATTTTGGCCGTAAGAAACATTTTGAGCTTTCTAATCAGATTGAAGAGTTGTCAATATACTATCAATCTTCTGTCAAGCTAACTGACAAAGAAGACTTATCCGAATCTTTCAAAATTTCTTTAGAAAAAAGTAGATCCAGAGATTTATTAAAAAAGAATACTGGTGTCGGTCCTCATCGAGATGACATTTCTTTTTATATAAATGGGATGGATGCTAGTTTCGGAAGTCAAGGCCAACATCGTAGTCTCGTCCTTTCTATAAAATTAGCAGAAATCGAATTAATGGAAAGTATTACTACAGAATCTCCAATATTACTGCTTGACGATGTCATGAGTGAACTTGATAACACTAGACAACTAAAATTATTAGAAACGATTTCTCATTCAATACAAACCTTTATTACAACAACAAGCTTAGACCATCTTCAAAATCTACCAGAAAATCTAAGTATTTTCACTATTCAAGATGGTAAAGTTGTTGTAAACAAAACTTGACAATATTGTAAAAGAACTCCTGTTTTCACAGGAGTTCTTTTCATTTCTTTTACATAGAATAATTTGGTGCCTCATTAGTAATTTGTACATCGTGAGGGTGGCTTTCTTTCAAACCAGCACCAGATATTTCAATAAATTGAGCATTATCGTGTAGTTCTTTAAGGTTAGCTGCACCACAGTAACCCATACCAGAGCGAATACCTCCAATCATTTGGAAGACAATATCAGCTGCCGCACCTTTATAAGCAACACGACCTTCAATTCCTTCTGGAACAAGTTTGTTTGCTTCATTGACAGAACCTTGGAAGTAACGATCGCTTGAACCTTTTTTCATAGCAGCGATTGATCCCATACCACGGTAAGTCTTGAACTTACGTCCTTGGAAGATTTCAGTTTCACCTGGAGCTTCATCAGTTCCAGCAAACATTGATCCAAGCATAACAGCATTTCCACCAGCCGCAAGTGCTTTTACAATATCTCCAGAATACTTGATTCCACCGTCAGCAATGATCGTTTTACCATATTCACGCGCAACAGCTGCAGCATCATAGATAGCTGTTACTTGTGGAACACCAACACCAGCAATCACACGAGTAGTACAGATAGAACCTGGTCCAATACCAACCTTGACAACGTCTACACCTGCTTCATAAAGGGCACGTGCACCTTCAGCAGTAGCAATATTTCCAGCAATCAAAGTACGATCTGGGAAATGAGCACGAATCTCAGCAATTTTACGCAAGACACCTGCAGAATGACCATGTGCAGTATCAATAACAATCGCATCCGCTCCTGCCTCAAAAAGAGCCTCTGCACGTTCAAATGTATCTGAAGTAACACCTACTGCACCTGCAACTAGTAGACGACCAAACTCATCTTTAGCAGCATTTGGAAACTCAATAACTTTTTCAATATCTTTGATAGTAATCAAACCAGAAAGACGACCTTCTTCATCTACCAACGGAAGCTTTTCAATACGGTGTTCTTGAAGAATGCTCTCAGCTATTGCAAGATCTGTACCCACAGGAGCAGTAACAAGATTTTCACTAGTCATATGGTTTGAGATTGGTTGGTTATAGTCTGAAATAAAACGAAGATCTCGGTTTGTCAAAATACCAACCAATTTACGATTTTCAAGTGTTTCAACAACTGGAACACCACTGATGCGGTAACGTCCCATAAGCTCATCTGCTTCAGCAATTGTATGTTCAGGAGTCAAGAAGAACGGATCAATAATAACTCCATTTTCAGAACGTTTTACCTTACGAACCTCGTCTGCTTGTTGAGCAATTGACATGTTTTTATGGATAACTCCGAGACCGCCTGCACGAGCAATAGCAATGGCCATTTGACTCTCTGTAACTGTGTCCATGGCAGCGGTAATAATTGGGATATTTAAAGTCAGATTATCTGCCAATTTAGTTGTTAAATCTGCATCGTTAGGCAACACATGACTTTCAGCTGGAATAAGCAATACATCATCAAAGGTAAAACCTTTTTTCAAAAATTTAGTGTCCCAATTAGACATTCGAAGTTTCCTCTTTTCTTTCTTTTTGAGCTTGACTCTTTTTATATTGTATCTATCATACCATTCTATAAAAATTTGTCAAATGTTACAGGGGTAAATAAAAAACTATCTTTTCTTTGAGATAGAAATGATAGTTTCTTATAAAATAAACTTAGTTAAAGTAATGAAGTCCCATTGCTCCTTTAACTTCAGATAGGGTTTGACCTGCAACTTCACGCGCTCTTTCACTACCTTTTTGAAGCATATTATAAACTTCTCCCATATCCTTAGCAAATTCGATACGGCGCTCACGAATAGGACCAAGTTCACGTTCTAATATTTCAAGTAGATAACGCTTGGTCTTCACATCACCAAGACCACCTCGTTGATAATGTTCTTTCATTTCAGCAATTTCTTGAGCATCTTCTGGGCGACCAAAAACATCTAGATAATGGAAAACCATATTTCCTTCAATTTTACCTGGATCCTCAACGCGGATATGATCTGGGTCTGTATACATACTCATTACTTTTTTACGCAAAGTATCCGCATCATCAGCTAAATAAATACCGTTATTGAGTGATTTAGACATTTTAGCATTCCCATCTAAACCAGGCAAACGCCCTGCTCTCTCATTTTCTGGATAAATACCTTCCGGTTCTACCAAGACATCACAGTTATATGCATTGTTAAAAGAACGAACAATTTCACGAGTTTGCTCAATCATTGGTTTCTGATCTGTCCCAACAGGAACATAGTTAGCCTTGAAAGCTGTGATGTCAGCTGCTTGAGCTAT
Organism: Streptococcus sp. 3109; assembly: GCF_013276905.1. Lineage (NCBI taxonomy): Bacteria > Bacillati > Bacillota > Bacilli > Lactobacillales > Streptococcaceae > Streptococcus > Streptococcus sp. 3109. The sequence goes on from NZ_VMLY01000003.1 coordinate 94,090, forward strand.
TGGATAGACCAAGAATCCTGTCGGAATGCTTTCTCCAAATCCTTTCTGAGCAATTTCTGTCTTGACAGTTGGATTACGCTCCAGACGTGCTAATGAAACCAGATTCATATAATACATAGACAACTCAGCCAGCTCTGGAATCTGGCTTTGAATAAAGATAGTTGATTTACTTGGATCCAATCCAACTGCAAGATAATCCAAAGCCACATTTCCGATAGACTCTACAATGGTTTGAGGATCTTTGGCATGATCTGTCAAGGCTTGTTGGTCAGCCAAGAACACAAACATATCATACTTATCCTCTTCCTGTAATAATACTCGATTTTTGAGACTTCCAACATAATGTCCAATATGCAATTTTCCTGTTGGACGGTCTCCTGTTAAAATAATGGGTTTAGTCATTTTGTTCTCCTTCGATATGCTCACTTCAATTATAGCATTTTTTTAATGAAATAACCGCAATTTATCAAAATAAATCAGTCTTGCTATTTACGGATTCGTGTAAAGTATGCTGTAAATATAATTTACACAAAATTGACAAATAAAAATTTGAATATTTCTGTATTTTCTAGTAGAATAAATATATTACACATATAGGAGAAAAACATTGCTTACAGTATCTGATGTTTCACTACGTTTTAGTGATCGCAAACTTTTTGATGATGTCAATATCAAATTTACAGAAGGAAATACTTACGGATTAATCGGTGCTAATGGTGCCGGAAAATCAACCTTTTTAAAAATTTTAGCTGGAGATATCGAACCTACTACTGGTCACATCTCTCTTGGTCCAGATGAACGTCTCTCTGTTCTTCGTCAAAATCACTTTGACTATGAAGATGAACGTGCCATTGATGTTGTTATCATGGGAAATGAAAAACTTTATAGCATCATGAAAGAGAAAGATGCTATCTACATGAAGGAAGATTTCTCAGATGAGGATGGAGTGCGTGCTGCCGAACTCGAAGGAGAGTTTGCCGAGCTTGGAGGCTGGGAAGCAGAAAGCGAAGCCTCTCAACTACTTCAAAACCTAAATATCCCAGAAGAATTGCACTATCAAAATATGAGCGAATTGGCCAACGGTGAAAAAGTAAAGGTTCTCCTCGCCAAAGCACTTTTTGGTAAACCAGATGTTCTTCTTTTGGACGAGCCTACCAACGGTTTGGATATCCAATCGATTACTTGGTTAGAAGACTTCTTGATTGATTTTGATAACACAGTTATCGTAGTATCCCACGACCGTCACTTCTTAAACAAAGTATGTACTCACATGGCCGACCTTGACTTTGGAAAAATCAAACTCTATGTCGGAAACTACGACTTCTGGAAGGAATCTTCTGAGCTTGCTGCTAAATTGCTAGCAGACCGTAATGCAAAAGCAGAGGAAAAAATTAAGCAATTGCAAGAATTCGTTGCTCGTTTCTCTGCTAATGCTTCTAAATCAAGACAAGCAACATCACGTAAGAAAATGCTTGATAAGATTGAGCTAGAAGAGATTGTGCCATCTAGTCGTAAATATCCATTTATCAACTTTAAAGCAGAACGTGAAATTGGTAATGATCTCTTGACAGTAGAAAATCTAACTGTAAAGATTGACGGTGAGACTATTTTAGATAATATCAGCTTTATCTTGCGTCCAGGTGATAAGACAGCGCTTATTGGACAAAATGACATCCAAACGACTGCATTAATTCGTGCAATCATGGGAGACATTGACTATGAAGGAACTGTCAAATGGGGAGTTACTACTAGCCGTTCTTACTTGCCAAAAGATAACTCGGCAGATTTTGCAGGAGGAGAGTCAATCCTTGACTGGTTGCGTCAATTCGCAAGTAAAGAAGAAGATGACAATACTTTCCTACGTGGCTTCCTCGGCCGTATGCTCTTCTCTGGAGATGAGGTTAACAAACCTGTCAACGTCTTGTCAGGGGGAGAAAAAGTTCGTGTCATGCTTTCAAAACTCATGCTCTTGAAATCAAATGTCCTTGTACTTGATGATCCAACCAATCACTTGGACTTGGAATCTATCTCAAGCTTGAATGATGGATTGAAAAACTTTAAAGAATCAATCATCTTTGCCAGCCATGACCACGAGTTTATTCAAACTTTGGCTAACCATATCATTGTCTTGTCTAAAAATGGCGTCATCGACCGTATCGATGAAACCTACGATGAATTCCTAGAAAATGCAGAAGTACAAGCAAAAGTTAAAGAACTTTGGAAAGACTAAATAAAACTTCAAAACTCAGTTGGGTTAACCAGCTGAGTTTTCTAACATTTTATGAGGTAACATGAAATTATTTTTTAAAACATATTGGACCTATTTTGTTTCCTTCATCATTCCCGTAGTCATTATGACAGGAGTATACCTATCTCAAGGTATCTACTGGAATAGTGACAACTCTCCTCTATTAGGGGATGGGTTTCATCAATACGTTATTTTTGATGTATCCTTACGAAATATCCTACATGGAAATAGTAGTCTGTTTTACACCTTTACAAGTGGCCTCGGATTAAATTTCTATGCCCTATCTAGTTATTACTTAGGTAGTTTCTTTTCACCACTAGTTTACTTTTTTGATCTAACGAATATGCCAGATGCTGTCTATATGACAACTCTCTTAAAATTTGGATTGATTGGACTGTCAACTTACTTTAGTTTAAATAATTTATTTCAATCGATTCCTAAGCCTTTAAAACTAGCCTTATCTACTTCATATGCTCTGATGAGTTTCTCTGTCAGTCAATTAGAGATAAAAACCTGGCTAGATGTTTTTATCTTGATTCCTTTAATTATCACTGGTTTACATCTACTGATAACTGAAAAGAAATTCCTATTGTACTTTACAAGTCTGTCAATTTTGTTTATTCAAAATTATTATTTTGGCTATATGACAGCATTGTTTCTTATTTTCTGGTATCTCTGTCAAATTTCGTGGGACTTTAAAACCCGAAAATCATCTTTTCTTGATTTTGTTGTCACCTCCTTTTTAGCTGGTATGGCTAGTTTAATTATGACTCTTCCCACTCTATTTGATTTACAGACACATGGGGAAAAATTGACTGAAGTTACAAAGTTTCAAACTGAAAGTAGCTGGTATCTTGATCTCTTTGCTAAGCAATTCATCGGTTCCTTTGATACAACCAAGTATGGGGCTATTCCAATGATTTTTGTCGGACTACTCCCCTTTATTTTGACCATTTTATTTTTTACGATGAAATCTATTAAGTTTCACGTGAAACTTATCTATGCAATCTTCTTTGCATTTCTAATTGCCAGCTTTTATATAGAAGCTCTTGATTTATTTTGGCAAGGTATGCATACTCCAAATATGTTTTTACATCGCTATTCTTGGATTTTCTCTACCTTGTTAATTTACACAGCAGCGGAAGTCTTAAATCGTCTGAAAGAAATTAAAATCTGGAATTTTTTAGTTTCGCTTTTTCTTATAGTAACAGGATTTTTAGCTACCATCTATCTAAAATCACATTATTCTTTTTTAACAGATTTGAATATTCTACTGACTCTTGAATTTTTAGTTGTCTATTCTCTTTTACTCCTTGCAGTTATCAAAAAGTTTATCTCTGTAAATCTATTTGCCATTCTAATCTCTTTATTTATAATAGTTGAAATAAGTTTAAATGCTTCATCTCAAATGGACGGAATTGCTAAAGAATGGGGCTTTGCTTCTCGAAGTGCATATAATCGAGATATCCCAGCTATGGAATCTTTCTCAACATATATTGGAAATCAATTTACTCGTACTGAGAAACTAGAGACTCAGACAGGAAATGACAGTATGAAATTCAACTACAATGGAATCTCTCAATTTTCATCTGTTCGAAATCGTTCAGCAAGCTCTACTTTGGATAAACTTGGATTTAAATCCTCTGGGACTAATCTCAATCTCCGTTATGCCAATAATAGTATTTTGGCTGATAGTTTATTTGGAATCCAGTATAATATCTCAGAAAACCCTATTGATAAGTATGGTTTCCAAGATGTATATCAAAAAGATAATCTTACCCTATATGAAAATCAATTCTCTCTTCCAATTGCATTTGCTAGTCAATCTGTTTACAATGATGTCAAGTTCAATGAACACACTTTGGATAATCAATCCTCGTTTTTAAATCAACTTGCTAACGTCGATTTTGATTATTTTTCTCCAATTCCTTATGACAAAACAGAAAATACTAATGATTTGATTAGTGTTACAAGTTCTTCAAATGAGGATGCAGCAATCCAGTATCAAATTGAGGTTCCCGAAAACAGTCAAGTTTATCTTTCTTTCACAAACCTTCACTTTTCTAATGACAAACAAAAAAAGGTTGACATTCTTGTAAATGGAGAAAAGAAAACTTTTACAACTGATAATGTCTTCTCCTTCTTTAATCTAGGCTATACAAAAGATACAAAAACTTTTAATATTCATGTTAGTTTCCCTGGAAATTCACAAGTATCATTTGAATCTCCTACCTTCTACCGTTTAGATACCCAAACTTTAACTGAGGCAATTCAAAAAATTAAAGAACAACCTGTCACAGTATCAACTTCTAAAAACAATGTTTTTGCTACATATGATGTCCAACAAGATACATCTATTTTTTTCACTATTCCTTATGACAAAGGTTGGTCTGCCTACCAAGATGATAAGAAAATAGAAATGAAACAAGCTCAAACTGGCTTTATGAAAGTTGACGTTCCTAAGGGAAAAGGAACTATTACACTTTCCTTTATTCCCAATGGTTTTATTACTGGAGCAATCTGTTCCTTTACTTCTCTTTTACTATTTGGAATCTATAATCACAAACGAAAATCATCTAAGACATAAAAAAATCGACCAGTTGGTCGATTTTTTTAATCTTCTTCCATTTTCTTAGGTTGATAGGCTAGCATACCTAAACAAATAAATAGTACTAATATAACGGCAAGGAAAATAACTTGATGATGAATATTTCCTGTCATAGAGATTGTTTGTCGTAATCCCGAAACTGAATAACTCATTGGTAACCAGGGATTAATAGCTCTAAAGAAATCATTTGTCAAGGCAAGTGGATAAGTACCTGCACTTGATGCTAACTGTAATAAAAGCAAGATAAGAGAAAAGAAAGCTCCTATACGACTATTCCATGTTGTTAAAGCGGTCACCATGGACATGAATACTAAACTTGTTAGGATAATGAGAATAAATGTTCTCATCTCATGATTTGCAGTTAGACCAATAAGATGAACTCCTCCATATACCAAAATTCCTGCCAAAACAGCTATAATACTATTTATTTCAGCTCGAGATTTCAACCAAGCCCAACGGCTCTCCGGATGACATCCTGAAGGCAACTTCGTAAAGATCATATTCGTTGATATTGCTGCAACAAAGAGAGCAACTGATATCATATAAGGAGCTATTGCAATTCCATTTACAGGAACTTGATCATTGTCAGTTTTGGAGAGACTGAGAGGATTTGACAAAATCTCTGCATTTTTAGATTCTGTTGATGCTGATTTGAGTTGATCACTAGCATTACTTAGTCCTTGTCCTAAAGAAGCAACTCCTGTCTGTAAACCTTCCAATCCAGAAGTTAACTTTGTTCCACCTTCTGCTAGTTTCCCAGCTCCATCTGCCAATTTATTAGCTCCACTTTCTAATTGAGAAGCACCTGAAATTAACTGACTGGATTTGTCAGATAGTTGGCTAGAGCCTGACTGCAATTTATCAACTCCTGCTATCAATTCTTGACTCTTTTGATTCAATTGGTTAGAGCCAGTTGATAATTTTTCAATACTAGACACTAATTCTGGAGTTTTTTCAACTAATTGACCAACTCCTGCTGTCAAGCTAGAAGATTTTTGTGTCAAGGTGTTTGAGCCTGAAACTAGTTGACCCAAACTACCTGTCAAGGTGGCATTTTTTTTACTTAGTTGACTTGCGCCTTGAGAAACTTTATCAACACCTGCAGTATATGCATTTACACCCGATGTAATCGACTGACTGGCAGGAACTAATTTGCTAGCAACAGCTCCTTGTATCTCTGTTAATCCACTTGACAATCCTGTCAAAGAAGTAGAAGCAAGCGGTAATACTTGATTAGCTTGATTTTTTAAAGTCGAAAGATTAGAAGATTGATTTTGTAAGTTTTCTAAACTTCCTTGTAAACCTTGAACTAAAGCTACAATTGACTGTGCTGATTGAATACTATCAGTCGAATTTTGAGATACAGAAGCACTTATCTCAGCTTGTTGCTCACTTGTCAAAGATTGATAAGCTGCTGTCGATTGAATATTAGCTAATGTAGTCGCTTTATCAGACTGAGCACTTGCTAACATTTGATTAGAAAGAGATACTATACTTGATAAAACAGAATCTAATTGTTTTGTATCTCCAACATCAATATTTTGAATAGCTTGATTTAACTGATTTAGACCAGAAGACAATTGATTAATTTGATCTTTTTTCCCAGACGAAGCATCTAACTTGCTAGAAAGTTGTTGAATCCCTTCACTTAATTGCTCCATACCCATTCGAAGTGTAGCTGATTGATTAGATAACTGACTAGCACCTGTTGCAAGATTTCCCACTCCGTTTGTATAGGCACTAACACCAGATGAAAATTGATTAAGACCAGCATTAAGCTGAGAAACACCGCCAGTATAGGATTCTACACCAGTATATAACTGATTGATTCCTCTTACTAATTCAGGACTTTTAGAAGATAATTGACCTAATCCGCTATCTAATTGACTCACTGCACCAGTATATGTAACTAAACCACTATTAAAATCCCCTAAGCCAAGATGAAGTTGTTCGACACCAGAAACATAAGCAGATAATCCTTTAGTAAACTGCTCCGTTCCATTTGAAAAGGTTAAACTTGAAGCTGCTAAAGAGTGTAGGTTAGTAGTTAATGTTTGACTTCCTGTAACTAACTGATTCGCTCCATCAGTTAATTTTTCACTACCTGAAGCTGCTTGACTCATGCCATCCTTTAAATCGATCATTTTGTTAAATAAAGCTTTGGTATAGGTCTCGGTTACATTGGTAGAGACATTCTGCTTTAATTGTGTCATTGCAGAATCACTCATCTTGCTGGCAATAAAACTATGACCACTTGAAGTCTGATAATCGATTTGCATTTGTTCTGGATGATCCGTTAAAATAGAAGCTGCTTTTTCAGATAAATCACTGGGTAAAGTCACTACCATATAGTAATCGCCATCTTCCAATCCCTTCTTTCCTTCATCTTCATCCACGAAATGAAAATCCAAGGTTTTATTTTCTTTTAAATTGGACACCATGTCTTTTCCTATTGCTATATTACTACCATTATAGGAAGCCTCTTTATCATTATTGACAACTGCTACAGGTAAGTCAGACAATTGCCCATATGGATCCCACATTGATGACAAAAATATGATATTGTACAGAGCTGGAATAAGAGAAATCCCTATCATGACAATAATAAAGGTTGGTTTTTTAAAAATTGCTTTCCATTCTTTAAACATAGTTTCTCCTTTTTTAAACATATTGTCTAAAATTTTGATATAATAGATTATACATTAAAAAATCTAAATTACAAGATAAAAAATCCATTTTTAGACATATAGTCTAATTTGTTTACAAGGAGGAAATATGCAAGAAAGTAACAAACGCTTAAAAACAAAGCGAACTATTGAAAATGCTATGGTACAATTACTGATGGAACAGCCATTTGATCAAATTTCTACTGTCAAATTAGCAGAAAAAGCCGGAATTAGTCGTTCCAGCTTCTATACGCACTATAAGGATAAGTATGATATGATTGAGCACTATCAAAGCAAGCTATTTCATACATTTGAATATATTTTTCAAAAACATGCTCATCACAAAAGAGATGCTATTTTAGAAGTATTTGAATATCTAGAGTCAGAACCACTTCTGGCTGCCCTTCTTTCTGAAAATGGAACTAAAGAAATCCAAAATTTCTTACGAAATAAACTTCATATCATGCTCAGTACAGATTTACAAAAGCGATTTATGCAACTGAATCTCAATACAACTGAATTAGAATACAGTAGCATCTATCTAACTCATGCACTTTTTGGTGTCTGTCAAACTTGGATTGCACATGGAAAAAAAGAAAGTCCTCAAGAAATAACAGATTTCCTTATGAAGATGCTTGGTGATACAAATTGATACAAAAAGAGGAACACAGTTGTGTTCCCTTTTATCTATACTCCGCCAGTAGGACTCGAACCTACGACATCATGATTAACAGTCATGCGCTACTACCAACTGAGCTATGGCGGATAAAATAGTCCGTACGGGATTCGAACCCGTGTTACCGCCGTGAAAAGGCGGTGTCTTAACCCCTTGACCAACGGACCTTCTATCTGTAGCAGATATAACCATTATATCAATTTCTTACTAATTGTCAATCACTTTTTAGATTTTTTCTCTAAAATATCTTTTAATTTTCTAATTTTTAATCTTGAAATAGGACAACGATGGTCTTCATAGAAAACAATTTCTAAGTTTTTTCGATCAATTTCTCTAATATTGCCTATATTTACCAAAAATGATTTATGAGGAGAATAAAATCGCTGAGTATGTTTGTCCTTTTCCTGAATATCTGTCATGGTACCGTAAAACTCTTTGGCAAAATTCTTACCAATAATGCGCAATTTATGAGAGACTCCTGTCGTTTCAATATACAAAATATCATGGTAAGGAATTTTTAAATCATTTCCCTTGTAATTGTAGTCAAAATAATCTACAACATCTTCATTTTCAAGTAACATACTCTTCGTGTAAAAAATATTTTGCTCAATTCTCTTCTTGAACATCTCATCATTGATATCCTTATCAACAAAATCTAAGGCTGATACCTGGTATTTATAGGTTAGAGTCGCAAACTCTGATCGACTGGTAATAAAGACGATAATAGCGTAAGGATTGTAATGACGAATGAGCTGAGCCACTTCAAATCCCTTTTTCTCAATTCCATGAATATCGATATCTAGGAAATAAAGCTGATTTACTTCATCATTTTCAATGTATTCTTCAAATTCACGGACTTTTCCCGTTGTCTTGTATGATATTGGAATATTCGATTCTTTCGAAATTTCATCCAATATTCTCTCTAGTCTCACTTGATGTTCAATAACATCCTCTAAAATTAAAACTTTCATTCAAATTCCCTCTTAAATCTAATGATTTGTCTAAATGTACTGCCTTCCATCTCTGTTTCTAAAATAATATTGTTGTACTTATCTAGTAGTTCTTTCACATTATTTAATCCTACCCCGCGATTTCTTCCCTTAGTGGAGAATCCTAAAGCAAATAGATCTCCTGAAGGAGTCATCGTCATTTTACATGAATTCTGAATCACAATAACTGTTTCAGTTTCCATCTTAATAACTGCTACTTCCATCTGCTTTTTATAGCTATCAGCCGATCCTTCGACAGCATTGTTCAATAAAACGCTCATGATACGAACCAAATCCAATAGTTCAATTGGGAGCTTGGTAATCGTATCTTTTACTTCCAGTGTAAACTCTACACCATTATTTCGAGCATAGACAATAGACTGAGCAACCAAACTTCGTAAAGCTGAATCTTCTATGTTGTTCAAATCAAAGTAAGTGTACTTATCTGAACGCAATTTATGATTTGCTTTGACCAAAACTTCATTGTAAACTCTGTCAATTTCCTGTAAATCACCACTGTCAATTGCCATCTGCATACTGACAAGCATCCCAGCATAGTCATGTCGAAAACCACGAATTTCATTATACAGACCGACAATTTCATCTGTATAATTCTGTAAATGTTTCTGTTCAAATTTCTTCTGCTTCAACGCAATCTCTTTCTCCATTTGTTCTTTATGCGAATTCATTGCAAAGAAGGTCAAAAGGAGAGAAATAAAGACAATAGATGACAAGATACTTCCAAAACTATTCAAATGTTTAATCGTACTTACTATATCTGAAACGAAAGATAAAAGATGTAACAATAGTAAAGCAAAAAATACTTTTTTCAAGAAAGGATAAAGGTAGTCCTTGTCAAAATAGGTTAGTTCTAAGTGGAAATAATGAATGATTTTTAATATAACAACATAAGTCAACACCGTTACAACGAAAAAGAATGGGAAATGATATTGTGAAACAAAATTGTCTCCTGTTATAGAGGAGAAAGTTACGGACAGAAAGTTATGAGTGCTCTCATATAAAAGAGATAGTAGTAAACTTAGGAATAGTCCTCTATTCCTCTCATACTGTTTCATCCATCGAAAATAGGAATATAAGCCCAAAGGAAATAAAAATCTTTCAATCCCTATTTTATCTAAATATGGAAGATAAAAGGAAAGTTCAAGTACTGCTTCTACTAGTAATGTATAGATACCAAAAACATATAGTTCTTTTCTATTTATTTGACCTTTACAAATTAAACGGTAACTGTGACTAATAATTAAAAAATGAACAATAACTGTCCCAAATCCAAGTAAATCCATTACTCTTTCTCCTTATTTCATTACTTTTTTCGTTGGAAAAGAAAATCAAGGATGATTCTTGAAACCCTACTTTCCCCACCTCGAATCTCCTGCAAGTCTTTTTCCTTCAAGGCTACAAACTGTTCCAATTTAACTGTGTTTTTCATAATAAAATCTCCTAAAATGTTTTTTTCTTGTAAGCTAACTTACAAAAACCATTATACAAAATGGAATTTCATTTTAGATAAAATTCTCTCAACTGTCATTTTTTTCTCCCCAAGTGTACTTTTTTAAGAAAAAAGCCGGGAAAATTCCCAGCTTTGCTACTATATTGATCCCAGCAGGATTCGAACCTGCGACCGTTCGCTTAGAAGGCGAATGCTCTATCCAGCTGAGCTATGAGACCTAACACAATTATTCTACCAAAAAATCAATTAAAAGTCAATTTTCTATTTATGATAGGGTGATCCCTGCTGAATTGTAAAAGCCCGATAGATTTGTTCAACAAGGACTAGTCTCATTAGCTGATGGGGCAAGGTTAAACGACCAAAACTAACAGAGAGATTGGCTCTCTTTTTTACATCCTGTGCTAATCCCAGACTCCCTCCAATAATAAAGGTAAGAGTAGAAAATCCTTTTATAGAAGCTTCTTCTAACTGCTTACTAAATTCTTCTGAAGAAAGTGTTTTCCCCTCAATGGCTAACACAATAACAAAATCACGGTCACCAACTTTTGATAAAATCCTCTGACCTTCTATTTCTAAAATCTTTTGATTTTCTGACTCACTGGCCTTATCTGGTGTTTTTTCATCTGCTAGCTCAATCATTTCAAGCTTAGCAAATCGAGAAATTCGTTTTGAATACTCTGCAATACCATCTTTTAAATACTTTTCTTTCAGTTTCCCAACTGTTACAACTTTAATTTTCATGACTCTATTCTAACATATTCTCTATTTTTTCACATCTTATTCACAAAATAAAAAATAGATTTCAATTGAGAAAATCACAGTTTTAAAAGAGTTATCCACAGTTTGTGTAAAACTTTTATGTTTAAGTTATAATTAAGCTAGTCAGTTTATACTTTCAGTAATTCAAAAATATGGAGGCAAATATGAAACATTTAAAAACATTTTACAAAAAAGGGTTTCAATTATTAGTCGTTATCGTCATTAGCTTTTTTAGTGGAGCCTTGGGTAGTTTTTCAATAGCTCAACTAACTCAAGAAAGTAGTGTAAGAAACTCTAACAACAATAGTACTATTACACAGACTGCCTATAAAAACGAAAATTCAACAACACAGGCTGTTAATAAAGTAAAAGATGCTGTTGTTTCTGTTATTACTTATTCAGCAAATAGACAAAATAGCGTATTTGGTAATGATGAGACTGATACAGATTCTCAGCAAATCTCTAGTGAAGGATCTGGGGTTATTTATAAAAAGAATGATAAAGAAGCTTACATCGTCACCAATAATCACGTTATAAATGGTGCCAGCAAAGTAGATATTCGTTTGTCAGATGGAACTAAAGTACCTGGAGAAATTGTCGGAGCTGACACTTTCTCTGATATTGCTGTCGTCAAAATCTCTTCAGAAAAAGTTACAACAGTAGCTGAGTTTGGTGATTCTAGCAAGTTAACCGTAGGAGAAACTGCTATTGCCATTGGTAGCCCGTTAGGTTCTGAATATGCAAATACTGTCACTCAAGGTATCGTATCTAGTCTCAATAGAAATGTATCCTTAAAATCTGAAGATGGACAAGCCATTTCTACAAAAGCCATCCAAACTGATACTGCTATTAACCCAGGTAACTCTGGCGGTCCACTGATCAATATTCAAGGACAGGTTATCGGAATTACCTCAAGTAAAATTGCCACAAATGGAGGAACATCTGTAGAAGGCCTTGGTTTCGCAATCCCTGCAAATGATGCTATCAATATTATTGAACAGTTAGAAAAGAACGGAAAAGTGACACGCCCAGCTTTGGGAATCCAGATGGTTAATTTATCTAATATAAGTACAAGTGACATCAGAAGACTCAATATTCCAAGTAATGTTACATCTGGCGTAGTTGTTCGTTCTGTACAAAGTAATATGCCTGCCAATGGTCACCTTGAAAAATACGATGTTATTACAAAAGTAGATGACAAAGAGATTGCTTCATCAACAGACTTACAAAGTGCTCTTTACAATCATTCTATCGGAGACACCATTAAGATCACTTACTATCGTAACGGTAAAGAAGAAACTACATCCATCAAGCTTGACAAGAGTTCAGGTGATTTAGAATCTTAATTGACATCTATGTAAAGAAAGCTTTACATAAGAGAAAAGATGTGTTAGTGTAGAATCATGGAAAAATTTGAAATGATTTCTATCACAGATATACAAAAAAATCCCTATCAACCCCGAAAAGAATTTGATAGAGAAAAACTAGATGAACTAGCACAGTCTATCAAAGAAAATGGGGTCATTCAACCGATTATTGTTCGTCAATCTCCTGTGATTGGTTATGAAATCCTTGCAGGAGAAAGACGCTATCGGGCTTCACTTTTAGCTGGTCTAACGTCTATCCCAGCTGTTGTTAAACAGCTTTCAGATCAAGAGATGATGGTCCAATCCATCATTGAAAATTTACAGAGGGAAAATTTAAATCCAATAGAAGAAGCACGCGCTTATGAATCTCTCGTAGAGAAAGGATTCACCCATGCTGAAATTGCAGATAAAATGGGCAAGTCTCGTCCTTATATCAGCAACTCCATTCGTTTGCTTTCCTTGCCAGAACAGATTCTCTCAGAAGTAGAAAATGGCAAACTATCACAAGCTCATGCGCGTTCTCTAGTTGGGTTGACTAAGGAACAACAAGACTATTTCTTACAACGGATTATAGAAGAAGATATTTCTGTAAGGAAGTTAGAAGCTCTGCTGACAGAGAAAAAACAAAAGAAACAGCAAAAAAATGATCATTTCATACAAAATGAAGAAGAACAGTTAAAAAAACTACTCGGATTAGATGTAGAAATCAAACTGTCTAAAAAAGATAGTGGAAAAATCATTATTGCTTTCTCAAATCAAGAAGAATATAGTAGAATTATCAACAGCCTGAAATAAGGCTGTTCTTTTATTTTTTTATCTCACAAGGTTATCCACTATGTTTTTCGATAAAAAGCTTAATAAAACAATAGTTTCTGACTTTATCCCCAATCTGTGGATAAAACTTGGTAACATTGTGGATTATTTTTCACAGCTTGTGGAAAATTCTTACTATCTATGGTAAAATATCTCTAGTATTAAACTTTTAAATAGTAAAGGAGGAGAAAGGATTGAAAGAAAAACAATTTTGGAATCGTATATTAGAATTTGCTCAAGAAAGACTGACTCGATCCATGTATGATTTCTATGCTATTCAAGCTGAACTCATCAAGGTAGAGGAAAATGTTGCCACTATATTTTTACCACGATCTGAAATGGAAATGGTCTGGGAAAAACAACTAAAAGATATTATTGTAGTTGCCGGATTTGAAATTTATGATGCTGAGATAACTCCCCACTATATTTTCACTAAACCTCAAGATACGGCTATCTCACAAGTTGAAGAAGCTACAAATTCAACTCTTTATGATTATAGTCCAAAGTTAGCATCTATTCCTTATTCGGATACTGGGTTAAAAGAAAAGTATACCTTTGATAACTTTATTCAAGGGGATGGAAATGTTTGGGCAGTATCAGCCGCTTTGGCTGTCTCTGAAGATTTGGCTCTGACCTATAACCCTCTTTTTATCTATGGAGGACCGGGACTTGGTAAGACTCACTTACTTAATGCCATTGGGAATGAAATTTTGAAAAATATTCCAAATGCGCGTGTCAAATACATACCTGCTGAAAGCTTTATTAATGACTTTCTTGATCACCTAAGACTTGGGGAAATGGAAAAGTTTAAAAAGACCTATCGTAGTCTTGATCTTTTGTTAATCGATGATATCCAGTCACTCAGCGGAAAAAAAGTCGCAACTCAAGAAGAATTTTTCAATACTTTTAATGCCCTTCATGACAAGCAAAAACAGATTGTCCTAACCAGTGATAGAAGTCCAAAGCATTTAGAAGGACTCGAGGAAAGGCTTGTAACGCGCTTTAGTTGGGGGTTGACCCAAACTATCACCCCCCCTGACTTTGAAACACGTATTGCCATTTTACAAAGTAAAACGGAACATTTAGGCTACAATTTTCAAAGTGATACTCTAGAATACCTAGCTGGGCAATTTGACTCAAATGTTCGAGATCTTGAGGGAGCTATCAACGACATCACTTTAATTGCCAGAGTAAAAAAAATCAAGGATATCACTATTGATATTGCTGCAGAAGCTATTAGAGCTCGCAAACAAGATGTTAGCCAAATGCTCGTCATCCCAATTGACAAAATTCAAAATGAAGTTGGTAACTTTTATGGTGTCAGCGTCAAAGAAATGAAGGGAAGCAGACGCCTTCAAAATATTGTGTTAGCCCGTCAAGTAGCCATGTATTTATCTAGAGAACTGACAGATAATAGTCTTCCAAAAATTGGGAAGGAATTTGGAGGAAAAGATCATACAACAGTCATTCATGCCCATGCAAAAATTAAATCTTTGATTGATGAAGACGATAATTTACGTTTAGAAATTGAATCAATCAAAAAGAAAATCAAATAACTTGTGGATAACTTTTACTTTATTATCTTTTTTATCCACATTTTTTAAACAAGCCCAAAAACTTGATATGACTTGTTTAAAGTCTGTTTTCCACAGATTTCACAGACTCTATTATTACTATTATCCTTCTAATACTAAAAATAAATAAAGGAGAATCCATGATTCATTTTTCAATTAATAAAAATTTATTTCTACAAGCATTAAATATTACTAAGAGAGCTATTAGTTCTAAAAATGCCATTCCTATTTTATCAACTGTCAAAATTGACGTGACCAATGAAGGTGTTACTTTAATTGGATCAAATGGTCAAATTTCAATTGAAAATTTTATTTCTCAAAAAAATGAAGATGCTGGTTTGTTAATTACTTCTCTAGGTTCAATCCTTCTTGAAGCTTCTTTCTTCATCAATGTGGTATCTAGTCTACCTGATGTGACTCTTGATTTTAAAGAAATTGAACAAAATCAAATTGTTTTAACCAGTGGCAAATCAGAAATTACCCTAAAAGGAAAAGATAGCGAACAATATCCACGAATTCAAGAAATTTCAGCAAGTACTCCTTTAATTCTTGAAACAAAATTACTCAAGAAAATTATCAATGAAACAGCCTTTGCTGCAAGCACACAAGAGAGTCGTCCGATTTTAACAGGTGTTCATTTTGTATTGAGTAACCACAAGGAGCTCAAAACAGTGGCAACAGACTCTCATCGTCTAAGCCAGAAAAAATTAACGCTTGAGAAAAATAGTGATGATTTTGATGTTGTAATTCCTAGCCGTTCTTTACGCGAATTTTCAGCGGTATTTACAGATGATATTGAAACTGTAGAGATTTTCTTTGCTAACAATCAAATCCTCTTTAGAAGTGAAAATATTAGCTTCTATACTCGTCTCCTCGAAGGAAACTATCCTGATACAGATCGTTTGATTCCAACAGATTTTAACACTACTATTACTTTTGATGTTGTAAACTTACGTCAGTCAATGGAGCGTGCTCGCCTTTTATCAAGTGCGACTCAAAATGGTACTGTGAAGCTTGAAATTAAAGATGGGGTTGTTAGCGCCCATGTTCACTCTCCAGAAGTTGGTAAAGTAAATGAAGAAATCGATACGGAGCAGGTTACTGGTGATGATTTGACTATTAGTTTCAATCCAACTTATTTGATTGATTCTCTTAAAGCTTTAAATAGCGAAAAGGTGACCATTAGCTTTATCTCAGCTGTTCGTCCATTTACTCTTGTGCCAGCAGACACTGATGAGGACTTTATGCAGCTTATCACCCCAGTCCGTACAAATTAAGTTAAAGAGGTTGAGCTTAGCTCGCCTCTTTTATGATATAATCGAAAAAGAAAAGGAGAGTAGTATGTATCAAGTTGGAAATTTTGTTGAAATGAAAAAACCACACGCTTGCACCATCAAGTCAACAGGTAAAAAGGCTAATCGTTGGGAAATTACGCGTGTAGGAGCAGATATCAAAATCAAATGTAGCAATTGTGACCATGTTGTCATGATGGGACGCTATGATTTTGATCGAAAAATGAATAAAATTATTGACTAGGAAGCCTTAGTTAGAGGGTTAGCAAGTTTTCCCTTTTTGTGTTATAATATTAGGGATTGAAATGAAAACGGAGAATGAGAAAATATGGCTTTAACAGCAGGTATCGTTGGTTTGCCAAACGTTGGTAAATCAACACTATTTAATGCAATTACAAAAGCAGGAGCAGAGGCAGCGAACTACCCATTTGCGACTATTGATCCAAACGTTGGAATGGTGGAAGTTCCAGATGAACGTCTACAAAAATTGACTGAAATGATCACTCCTAAAAAGACAGTTCCAACAACATTTGAATTTACAGATATTGCAGGGATTGTAAAAGGAGCTTCAAAAGGAGAAGGGCTAGGGAATAAATTCTTGGCTAATATCCGTGAAGTAGATGCGATTGTTCATGTAGTTCGTGCTTTTGATGATGAAAATGTGATGCGCGAGCAAGGACGTGAAGATGCCTTTGTGGATCCACTTGCAGATATTGATACCATTAACTTGGAGTTGATTCTTGCTGACTTAGAATCAGTTAATAAGCGCTATGCGCGTGTAGAAAAGATGGCACGTACGCAAAAAGATAAAGAATCAGTAGCAGAATTCAATGTTCTTCAAAAGATTAAACCAGTTCTTGAAGATGGAAAATCAGCTCGAACTATTGAATTTACAGATGAAGAACAAAAAGTTGTCAAAGGTCTCTTCCTTTTGACAACTAAACCAGTTCTTTATGTTGCTAATGTAGATGAGGATGTAGTTTCAGATCCAGATTCTATCGACTATGTCAAACAAATTCGCGAATTTGCAGCGACAGAAAATGCAGAGGTAGTAGTGATTTCTGCGCGTGCTGAGGAAGAAATTTCTGAGTTAGACGATGAAGACAAGCAAGAGTTTCTTGAAGCTCTTGGGTTGACAGAATCAGGCGTTGACAAGTTGACTCGTGCAGCTTACCACTTACTTGGACTTGGAACTTACTTCACAGCTGGTGAAAAAGAAGTTCGTGCTTGGACTTTCAAACGTGGTATGAAGGCTCCTCAAGCAGCTGGTATTATCCACTCAGACTTTGAAAAAGGTTTTATTCGTGCAGTAACTATGTCATATGAGGATTTAGTGAAATATGGATCTGAAAAGGCCGTAAAAGAAGCTGGACGCTTGCGTGAAGAAGGAAAAGAATATATCGTCCAAGACGGCGATATCATGGAATTCCGCTTTAATGTCTAAAAAATTAATAAATAGTGTCAATTAGGTTGGAAAAAAATTCCAACCCTTTTGGCTTTTGAAAGGAAAAATAAATGACCAAATTACTTGTAGGCTTGGGAAATCCAGGGGATAAATATTTTGAAACAAAACACAATGTTGGTTTTATGTTGATTGATCAACTAGCGAAGAAGCAGAATGTCACTTTTACACACGATAAGATATTTCAAGCTGATCTAGCATCTTTTTTCTTCAATGGAGAAAAAATTTATCTCGTCAAACCAACGACATTTATGAATGAAAGTGGAAAAGCAGTTCATGCTTTATTGACTTACTATGGTTTAGATATTGAAGATTTACTCATCATTTACGATGATCTTGATATGGAAGTTGGAAAGATTCGTTTAAGAGCAAAAGGCTCAGCAGGTGGTCATAATGGTATCAAGTCTATTATTCAACATATTGGAACTCAGGTCTTTAACCGTGTTAAGATTGGAATCGGAAGACCTAAAAATGGCATGTCAGTTGTTAACCATGTTTTGAGTACCTTTGACAAGGATGATTATATCGGTATTTTACAGTCTATTGACAAAGTTGACGATTCTGTAAATTACTATTTACAAGAGAAAAACTTTGAGAAAACGATGCAGAGGTATAACGGATAAATGGCGACCTTATTAGATTTATTCTCAGAAAATGATCAGATCCAAAAATGGCATCAAAATCTGACAGATAAGAAAAGACAATTAATGTTAGGTTTGTCAACTTCTACAAAAGCTTTAGCAATCGCTAGTAGTTTGAAGAAAGAAGATAAGATTGTTCTATTGCTATCAACTTATGGAGAAGCAGAAGGTCTTATTAGTGATCTTATCTCTATCTTGGGTGAGGAACTTGTCTATCCATTTTTGGTAGATGACTCCCCTATGGTCGAGTTTTTGATGTCTTCACAAGAAAAAATTATTTCACGGGTTGAAGCCTTGCGTTTTTTGACTGATCCGTCTAAGAAAGGGATTTTAGTATGTAATATCGCAGCAAGTCGATTAATTTTACCGTCTCCCAATGTATTCAAAGATAGTATTGTAAAAATCTCAGTTGGTGAAGAATATGATCAACATGCGTTTATCCATCAGTTAAAGGAAATAGGCTATCGAAAAGTTACACAAGTACAAACTCAGGGAGAGTTTAGTATACGAGGAGATATTTTAGATATTTTTGAAATATCCCAGTTAGAACCTTGCCGAATTGAGTTTTTTGGTGATGAAATTGATGGTATCAGGTCATTTGAAGTAGAAACACAATTATCGAAAGAAAATAAGACAGAACTCACAATCTTTCCAGCTAGCGACATACTTTTGAGAGAAAATGATTATCAAAGAGGTCAGTCAGCTTTAGAAAAACAAATTTCAAAGACTTTATCACCTATTTTAAAATCATACTTAGAAGAAATTCTTTCAAGTTTTCACAAAAAACAAATTCATTCTGATTCTCGGAAGTTTTTATCTTTGTGCTATGATAAGACATGGACTGTCTTTGATTATATTGAAAAAGATACTCCAATATTCTTTGATGATTATCAAAAATTGATGAATCAGTATGAAGTCTTTGAAAGGGAGCTAGCGCAATACTTTACAGAAGAATTACAGAATGGTAAAGCATTTTCTGAGATGCAGTATTTTGCAGATACAGAACAAATCTATAAAAAACAGAGTCCGGTTACCTTTTTCTCTAATCTACAAAAGGGGTTAGGAAATCTCAAGTTTGACAAAATTTATCAATTCAATCAATATCCTATGCAGGAATTTTTCAATCAGTTTTCTTTTCTAAAAGAAGAAATTGAACGATACAAAAAAATGAATTATACTATTATCTTGCAATCTAGCAATTCAATGGGAAGTAAGGCATTGGAGGATATGTTAGAGGAATACCAGATTAAATTGGATTCCAGAGATAAGTCAAGTATCTGTAAAGAATCTGTAAACTTAATCGAGGGCAATCTCAGACATGGTTTTCATTTTGTAGATGAAAAGATTTTATTGATAACTGAACATGAGATTTTTCAAAAGAAATTGAAACGTCGTTTTCGAAGACAACATGTTTCAAACGCAGAGAGATTAAAAGATTACAATGAACTTGAAAAAGGAGATTACGTTGTTCACCACATTCATGGAATTGGTCAATATCTAGGGATTGAAACAATTGAAATCAAAGGGATTCACCGTGATTATGTTAGTGTTCAATACCAAAACGGGGATCAAATCTCTATCCCAGTGGAACAGATTCATCTACTTTCCAAATACGTTTCAAGTGACGGTAAAGAACCTAAACTCAATAAATTAAATGATGGTCATTTCAAAAAAGCAAAGCAAAAAGTTAAGAACCAGGTAGAGGATATAGCAGACGATTTAATCAAACTCTATTCTGAGCGTAGTCAGTTGAAAGGCTTTGCTTTCTCAGCCGATGATGAAGGGCAAGATGCTTTTGATGATGCCTTCCCTTATGTTGAAACAGATGATCAACTTCGTAGTATCGAGGAAATCAAGAGAGATATGCAAAATTCTCAGCCAATGGATAGGCTATTGGTTGGGGATGTTGGTTTTGGAAAGACCGAAGTTGCAATGCGTGCAGCCTTTAAGGCAGTCAATGATCATAAACAGGTGGTCGTTCTAGTTCCAACGACGGTTTTAGCGCAACAGCACTATACTAATTTTAAGGAACGATTCCAAAATTTTGCTGTTAATATTGATGTGTTGAGTCGCTTTAGAAGTAAAAAAGAGCAGGCAGAGACACTTGAAAAATTAAAGAATGGTCAAGTTGATATTTTGATTGGAACGCATCGTGTTTTGTCAAAAGATGTTGTGTTTGCTGATTTGGGCTTGATGATTATTGATGAGGAACAGCGATTTGGTGTCAAGCATAAGGAAGCCTTGAAAGAACTGAAAAAACAAGTAGATGTCCTGACCTTGACAGCAACGCCAATTCCTCGTACCCTTCACATGTCTATGCTGGGAATCAGAGATTTGTCTGTTATTGAAACTCCGCCGACTAATCGTTATCCAGTGCAAACCTATGTTTTAGAAAAGAATGATAGTGTCATTCGTGATGCTGTCTTACGTGAAATGGAGCGTGGAGGTCAAGTTTACTATCTTTACAATAAAGTTGACACGATTGACCAGAAGATTTCTGAATTACAGGAGTTGATTCCAGAGGCTTCGATTGGTTATGTTCATGGGCAAATGAGTGAGATTCAGTTGGAAAATACTCTATTAGACTTCATTGAGGGACAATACGATATCTTGGTGACAACTACCATTATTGAGACAGGAGTGGACATTCCAAATGCCAATACTTTATTTATTGAAAATGCGGACCATATGGGCTTGTCAACCTTGTATCAGTTAAGAGGAAGAGTCGGTCGTAGTAATCGTATTGCTTATGCCTATCTAATGTATCGTCCAGAAAAATCAATTAGTGAAGTCTCTGAGAAGAGATTAGAAGCGATTAAAGGATTTACAGAATTGGGATCCGGATTTAAGATTGCTATGCGAGATCTTTCGATTCGTGGAGCAGGGAATCTCCTAGGAAAATCCCAGTCTGGTTTCATTGATTCTGTTGGTTTTGAATTGTATTCGCAGTTATTAGAGGAAGCTATTGCTAAACGAAACGGTAATGCTAACGCTAACACAAGAACTAAAGGGAATGCTGAATTGATTTTGCAAATCGATGCCTATCTTCCTGATACTTATATTTCAGACCAACGACATAAGATTGAAATTTACAAGAAAATTCGTCAAATTGACAACCGTGTCAATTATGAAGAGTTACAAGAGGAGTTGATAGACCGTTTTGGAGAATACCCAGATGTAGTAGCCTATCTTTTAGAGATTGGTTTAGTCAAGTCATATTTGGACAAGGTCTTTGTTCAACGTGTGGAAAGAAAAGAAAATAAGATTACAGTTCAATTTGAAAAAGTCACTCAACGACTGTTTTTAGCTCAAGATTATTTTAAAGCTTTATCCGCAACGAACTTAAAAGCAGGCATCGCTGAGAATAAGGGATTAATGGAGCTTGTATTTGATGTTCAAAATAAGAAAGATTATGAAATTTTAGAAGGTCTGCTGATTTTTGGAGAAAGTTTATTAGAGATAAAAGAGTCGAAGGAAGAAAATGCCATTTGATATTTTTCTTCTATAAAATAGATAAAAATGGTACAATAATAAGTCGAGGTAATAAGGATGAGATTAGACAAATATTTAAAAGTATCGCGAATTATCAAGCGTCGTACAGTCGCAAAAGAAGTAGCAGATAAAGGCAGAATCAAGGTGAATGGAATCTTGGCCAAAAGTTCAACGGATTTGAAAGTTAATGACCAAGTTGAAATTCGCTTTGGCAATAAGTTGCTACTTGTAAAAGTACTAGAGATGAAAGATAGTACAAAAAAAGAAGATGCAGCAGGCATGTATGAAATTATCAGTGAAACACGGGTAGAAG
Organism: Streptococcus sp. 3109; assembly: GCF_013276905.1. NCBI lineage: Bacteria > Bacillati > Bacillota > Bacilli > Lactobacillales > Streptococcaceae > Streptococcus > Streptococcus sp. 3109. Next base: position 116,461 of record NZ_VMLY01000003.1, read on the forward strand.
AAAATGTCTAAAAATATCGTACAATTGAATAATTCTTTTATTCAAAATGAACACCAACGCCGTCGCTACCTGATGAAAGAACGGCAAAAACGGAATCGTTTTATGGGGTGGGTATTGATTTTGATTATGCTATTATTTATCTTGCCAACTTTTAATTTAGCGCAGAGCTATCAGCAATTACTCCAAAGACGTCAGCAATTAGCAGACTTGCAAACTCAGTATCAAACTTTGAGTGATGAAAAGGATAAGGAGACAGCATTTGCTACCAAGTTGAAAGATGAGGATTATGCTGCCAAATATACACGAGCGAAGTACTATTATTCTAAGTCGAGGGAAATAGTTTATACGATTCCTGACTTGCTTCAAAGGTGATAAAATGGAAAATTTATTAGACATAATTGAGCAATTTTTGAGTTTGTCAGATGAAAAGCTGGAAGAATTGGCTGATAAAAATCAATTATTGCGTTTACAAGAAGAAAAGGAAAGGAAGAATGCGTAAATTCTTAATTATTTTGTTGCTACCAAGTTTTTTGACCATTTCAAAAGTCGTTAGCACAGAAAAAGAAGTAGTCTATACTTCGAAAGAAATTTATTACCTTTCACAATCTGACTTTGGTATTTATTTTAGAGAAAAATTAAGTTCTCCCATGGTTTATGGAGATGTTCCTATTTATGCGAATGAAGATTTAGTAGTGGAATCTGGAAAATTGACTCCCAAAACAAGTTTTCAAATAACTGAGTGGCACTTAAATAAACAAGGGATTCCGGTATTTAAGCTATCAAATCATCAATTTATAGCTGCGGACAAACGATTTTTATATGATCAATCGGAGGTAACTCCAATAATAAAAAAAGTATGGTTAGAATCTGACTTTAAACTGTATAATAGCCCTTATGATTTAAAAGAAGTGAAATCATCCTTATCAGCTTATTCGCAAGTATCAATCGACAAGACCATGTTTGTAGAAGGAAGAGAATTTCTACATATTGATCAGGTTGGATGGGTAGCTAAAGAATCAACTTCTGAAGAAGATAATCGGATGAGTAAAGTCCAAGAAATGTTATCTGAAAAATATCAGAAGGATTCATTCTCTATTTATGTTAAGCAACTGACTACTGGAAAAGAAGCTGGTATCAATCAAGATGAAAAGATGTATGCAGCTAGTGTTTTGAAACTCCCTTATCTCTATTATGCGCAAGAAAAAATAAATGAGGGTCTTTATCAGTTAGATACGACTGTAAAATACGTATCTGCAGTCAATGATTTTCCAGGTTCTTATAAACCAGAGGGAAGTGGTAGTCTTCCTAAAAAAGAGGATAATAAAGAGTATTCTCTCAAGGACTTAATCACAAAAGTATCTAAAGAATCTGATAATGTAGCTCATAATATATTGGGTTATTACATTTCAAACCAATCTGATGCCACATTCAAATCCAAGATGTCTGCCATTACGGGAGATGATTGGGATCCAAAAGAAAAATTGATTTCTTCCAAGATGGCTGGGAAGGTTATGGAAGCCATTTATAATCAAAATGGATTTGTGCTAGAGTCTTTGACTAAAACAGATTTTGATAATCAGCGAATTGCCAAAGGTGTTTCTGTGAAGGTAGCTCATAAAATTGGGGATGCGGACGAATTTAAGCATGATACGGGTGTTGTCTACGCAGATTCTCCATTTATTCTTTCTATTTTCACTAAGAATTCTGATTATGATACGATTTCTCAGATAGCCAAGGATGTTTATGAGGTTCTAAAATGAGGGAACAAGATTTTTTAAATCATTTTCTCAAGAAGGGATATTTCAAAAAGCATACTAAGGTGGTGCTAGCTCTTTCTGGTGGATTAGATTCTATGTTTCTATTTAAGGTATTATCTACTTATCAAAAAGAGTTAGAAATTGAATTGATTCTAGCTCATGTGAATCATAAGCAGAGAGTAGAATCAGATTGGGAAGAAAAGGAATTAAGGAAGTTGGCTGCTGAAGTAGAGCTTCCTATTTATATCAGCAATTTTTTAGGAGAATTTTCAGAAGCGCGTGCAAGAAATTTTCGTTATGATTTTTTTCAAGAGGTCATGAAAAAGACAGGTGCGACAGCTTTAGTCACTGCCCACCATGCTGATGACCAGGTGGAAACGATTTTGATGCGTTTGATTCGAGGTACTCGTTTGCGCTATCTATCAGGAATTAAGGAGAAGCAAGTAGTAGGAGAGATAGAAATCATTCGGCCCTTCTTGCATTTTCAGAAAAAAGACTTTCCACCAATTTTTCACTTTGAAGATATATCAAATCAGGAAAATCATTATTTGCGCAATCGTATTCGAAATTCTTATTTACCAGAATTAGAAAAAGAAAATCCTCGATTTAGAGATGCAATCTTAAGTATCGGCAATGAAATTTTAGATTATGATTTGGCAATAGCTGAATTATCTAACAATATTGATGTGGAAAATTTAGAGCAGCTATTGTCTTACTCTGAGTCAACACAAAGAGTTTTACTTCAAACTTATCTGAATCGTTTTCCAGATTTGAATCTTACAAAAGCGCAGTTTGCTGAAGTTTGGCAGATTTTAAAATCTAAAAGCCAGTATCGTTATCCGATTAAAAATGGATATGAATTGATAAAAGAGTATCAACAGTTTCAGATTTGTAAAATCAGTCCGCAGGCTGATGAAAAGGAAGATGAACTTGTGTTACACTATCAAAATCAGGTATCTTATCAAGGTTATTTATTTTCCTTTGGACTTCCATTAGAAGGTGAATCAATTCAACGAATACCTGTTTCACGGGAAACATCAATACTCATTCGTCATCGAAAAAGAGGAGATTTTTTGATTCAAAATGGGCATAGAAAAAAACTCAGACGTCTATTTATTGATTTGAAAATCCCTATGGAAAAGCGAAAATCTGCTCTGATTATTGAGCAATTTGGTGAAATTGTCTCAATTTTGGGAATTGCGACTAGTGATTTGAGTAAAAACACGAAAAATGATATAATGAACACTGTACTTTATATAGAAAAAATAGATAGGTAAAAAAATGTTAGAAAACGATATTAAAAAAATCCTCGTTTCACACGATGAAATTACAGAAGCTGCTAAAAAATTAGGTGCTCAATTAACTAAGGACTATGCAGGAAAAAATCCAATCTTGGTTGGGATTTTAAAAGGATCTATTCCTTTTATGGCTGAATTGGTCAAACATATTGATACACATATTGAAATGGACTTCATGATGGTTTCTAGCTACCATGGTGGAACAGCAAGTAGTGGTGTCATCAATATCAAGCAAGATGTAACTCAAGATATTAAAGGAAGACATGTTCTATTTGTAGAGGATATCATTGATACAGGTCAAACTTTGAAGAATTTGCGAGATATGTTTATTGCAAGAGAAGCAGCTTCTGTTAACATTGCAACCTTGTTGGATAAACCAGAAGGACGTGTTGTAGAAATTGAGGCAGACTATACCTGCTTTACTATCCCAAATGAGTTTGTAGTAGGTTATGGTTTAGACTACAAAGAAAATTATCGTAATCTTCCTTATGTTGGAGTCTTAAAAGAAGAAGTGTATTCAAATTAGAAAGAACAATTTTTAATGAAAAAACAAAATAATGGTTTAATTAAAAATCCATTTCTATGGTTATTACTTATTTTTTTCCTAGTTACAGCTTACCAGTATTTTAGTACAGGTAGTGTTGCAGGGAAAAGTGAGCAAATTAATTATACAGAATTGGTAAAAGAAATTACCGATGACAATGTAAAAGAATTGACTTACCAACCAAATGGCAGTGTTATAGAAGTTTCGGGTGTCTATAAAAATCCTAAAACAAGTAAAGAAGAAACAGGCATTCAGTTCTTTTCTCCATCTGCTACAACAGTAGAGAAATTTTCAAGTATTATTCTTCCCTCTGATACCACAGTATCAGAATTGCAAAAACTTGCTTCTGACCATAAAGCAGAAGTAACTGTTAAGCATGAAAGTTCAAGTGGTATGTGGATTAATCTACTCGTATCCATTGTGCCATTTGGGATTCTTTTCTTCTTCCTATTCTCTATGATGGGAAATATGGGGGGAGGCAATGGTCGTAACCCAATGAGTTTTGGACGTAGTAAGGCTAAAGCTGCAAATAAAGAAGATATTAAAGTAAGATTTTCAGATGTTGCTGGAGCTGAGGAAGAAAAACAAGAACTAGTTGAAGTTGTTGAATTCTTAAAAGATCCAAAACGATTTACAAAACTTGGGGCTCGTATTCCAGCAGGTGTCCTTCTGGAGGGACCTCCGGGAACAGGTAAAACTTTGCTTGCTAAAGCAGTCGCCGGAGAAGCAGGTGTTCCATTCTTTAGTATCTCAGGTTCTGACTTTGTAGAAATGTTTGTCGGAGTTGGAGCTAGTCGTGTTCGTTCTCTTTTTGAAGATGCCAAAAAAGCAGCACCAGCTATTATCTTTATCGATGAAATTGATGCTGTTGGACGTCAACGTGGAGTCGGTCTCGGCGGAGGTAATGACGAACGTGAGCAAACCTTGAACCAACTCTTGATTGAGATGGATGGTTTTGAGGGAAATGAAGGAATTATCGTCATCGCTGCTACAAACCGTTCAGATGTACTTGACCCTGCCCTTTTGCGTCCAGGACGTTTTGATAGAAAAGTATTGGTTGGCCGTCCTGATGTTAAGGGGCGCGAAGCAATCTTGAAAGTTCATGCTAAGAACAAGCCTTTAGCAGAAGATGTTGATTTGAAATTAGTTGCTCAACAAACTCCAGGTTTTGTTGGTGCTGATTTAGAGAATGTCTTGAATGAAGCGGCTTTAGTTGCTGCTCGTCGCAATAAATCGATAATTGATGCCTCAGATATTGATGAAGCAGAAGATAGGGTTATTGCTGGACCTTCTAAGAAAGATAAGACTGTTTCACAAAAAGAACGTGAATTAGTTGCCTATCATGAGGCAGGACATACCATTGTTGGTCTAGTCTTATCGAATGCCCGAGTTGTCCATAAGGTTACAATTGTACCACGTGGTCGTGCAGGTGGTTATATGATTGCACTTCCTAAGGAAGACCAAATGCTTCTATCTAAAGAAGATATGAAAGAGCAATTGGCTGGCTTAATGGGTGGACGTGTAGCTGAAGAAATTATCTTTAATGTCCAAACTACAGGAGCTTCAAACGACTTTGAACAAGCGACACAAATGGCGCGTGCAATGGTTACAGAGTACGGTATGAGTGAAAAACTTGGCCCAGTACAATATGAAGGAAACCATGCTATGTTTGGGGCACAGAGTCCTCAAAAATTAATTTCAGAACAAACAGCTTATGAAATTGACGAAGAAGTTCGTTCATTATTGAATGAAGCACGAAATAAAGCTGCTGAAATTATTCAGTCAAATCGTGAAACTCACAAGTTGATTGCAGAAGCATTATTGAAATACGAAACATTAGATAGTACACAAATTAAAGCTCTTTACGAAACAGGAAAGATGCCTGAAGCAGTAGAAGAGGAATCTCATGCACTATCCTATGATGAAGTAAAGTCAAAAATGAATGACGAAAAATAACCCAAAGAGAGGCTTGTCCTCTCTTTTTTGTGCAGTTGAGGATCTAAAGGGTGCAGAATGGAGGAAATGTGCCAAAAGTGTTTCTGAATCTGTTAGACTGTATCTAGAAAGGGGAAGATTATGCTTAAAAAAATGTATGAAGAAGTCCAAGGAATTGTATACAAGTGTAGAAATGAATATTACCTTCATTTATGGGAGCTATCGGACTGGAACCAAGAGGGAATGATTTGCTTACATGAATTGATTAGTAGAGAAGAAGAATTGGTAGAAGATATCCCTCGTTTAAGGCAATATTTCAAAACCAAGTTTCGAAATCGAATTTTAGACTATATCCGTAAGCAAGAAAGCCACAAACGAAGATATAATAAAGAACCTTATGAAGAAGTAGGCGAGATCAGTCATCGTATAAGTGAGGGAGGTCTGTGGCTAGATGACTATTATCTCTTTCATGAAACACTAAGAGATTATAGAAACAAACAAACTAAAGAGCAACAAGAAGAGCTAGAACGCATTTTAAGAAATGAACGATTCCGAGGGCGTCAAAGAGTCCTAAAGGACTTACGTATTGTGTTTAAGGAGTTTGACATCCGTACCCATTAGGAATTCATGCAAAAAAATAAAAAAAGTTTAAAAAAGGTGTTGACAAAGTTTGAAAAGTCGGTATAATAGTAAGAGTTGAAAATAACAACTCTGGTCCGTTGGTCAAGGGGTTAAGACACCGCCTTTTCACGGCGGTAACACGGGTTCGAATCCCGTACGGACTATGGGTATGTTGCAGTTGGAAATACTTGATGAAAAAAGTTTAAAAAAGTTTCAAAAA
>NZ_VMLY01000030.1:0-2568 GCF_013276905.1 Streptococcus sp. 3109
GATTGAGTCTATCGACGAGCACCGCATTATCGGTTTACAGTGGCATCCAGAGTTTCTGGTTAATGAAGAAGATGGCAATTTAGAATTATTTGAGTATTTATTGAATGAACTGTAACGACTGGAACATCTAGTCGTTCTTTCTTTTATTTTTTCAAAATTTTTGGAATGTGGGATTTTACGCAAACGTTTGAATTCTGATAAAAATTGGAGAAATTCGATAAAAAACTTGAAAAAAACGAAGGTAAGCGTTATGATAGAAAAGAAGAAATATTGGAGGAATAACATGTCACATATTAAATTTGATTATTCAAAAGTCTTAGACAAATTTGTTGCACCACATGAAGTGGAATACATGCAATCACAAGTAACAGCAGCAGATGAATTGATCCGTAAAGGAACTGGTGCTGGTAGCGACTTCTTGGGATGGTTGGATCTTCCTGAAAACTACGACCGTGAAGAATTTGACCGTATCTTGAAAGCTGCTGAGCAAATCAAATCAGACAGCGATGTCTTGGTTGTAATCGGTATCGGTGGATCTTACCTTGGTGCCAAAGCAGCAATCGACTTCTTGAACCACCATTTTGCTAACTTGCAAACAAAAGAAGAACGTAAAGCTCCACAAATCCTTTACGCTGGAAACTCAATCTCATCTACTTACCTTGCTGACTTGGTAGAGTATGTTGCAGACAAAGACTTCTCAGTAAACGTGATTTCTAAATCAGGTACAACAACTGAACCAGCTATCGCTTTCCGTGTTTTCAAAGAACTCTTGGTTAAGAAATACGGTCAAGAAGAAGCCAACAAACGTATCTATGCAACAACTGACCGCCAAAAAGGTGCTGTTAAGGTTGAAGCAGATGCTAACGGCTGGGAAACATTTGTTGTTCCAGATGACATCGGTGGACGCTTCTCAGTATTGACAGCAGTTGGTTTGCTTCCAATCGCTGCATCAGGAGCTGACATCAAAGCCCTTATGGAAGGTGCGAATGCAGCTCGCAAAGACTACACTTCAGACAAAATCTCTGAAAACGAAGCTTACCAATACGCAGCAGTTCGTAACATCCTTTACCGTAAAGGCTATGCAACTGAGATCTTGGTAAACTACGAGCCATCACTTCAATACTTCTCAGAATGGTGGAAACAATTGGCTGGTGAATCAGAAGGAAAAGACCAAAAAGGTATCTACCCAACTTCAGCCAACTTCTCAACTGACTTGCACTCACTTGGTCAATTTATCCAAGAAGGAACTCGTATCATGTTTGAAACAGTTGTCCGTGTTGACAAACCTCGTAAAAACGTGATTATCCCTAGCTTGGAAGAAGACCTTGACGGACTTGGTTACCTTCAAGGAAAAGACGTTGACTTTGTAAACAAAAAAGCGACTGATGGTGTTCTTCTTGCCCACACAGATGGTGATGTACCAAACATGTATGTGACTCTTCCAGAGCAAGACGCTTTCACTCTTGGTTACACTATCTACTTCTTCGAATTGGCTATCGCTCTTTCAGGTTACTTGAATGCTATCAACCCATTTGACCAACCAGGTGTTGAAGCTTACAAACGTAACATGTTTGCCCTTCTTGGAAAACCAGGATTTGAAGAATTGAGCAAAGAACTTAACGCACGTCTATAATAGAAGAAAAGAGTGGCTTGCCCACTCTTTTTACTCTCTTTATCCATAGAAATTGGACTCAGCCAAGACTTGTGATATAATATAGAGAGCAAAAAGGCAGACGCCTAGAGACTTTATAGGAGAAACTATGTCAAAAGATATCCGCGTACGTTACGCACCAAGTCCAACAGGACTACTACACATCGGAAATGCTCGTACAGCATTGTTCAACTATCTTTACGCCCGTCATCATGGTGGAACTTTTATTATCCGTATCGAAGATACTGACCGTAAACGTCATGTCGAAGATGGTGAACGTTCACAGCTTGAAAACCTTCGTTGGTTGGGCATGGATTGGGATGAAAGTCCAGAAACACATGAAAACTACCGTCAGTCTGAGCGTTTGGACTTGTATCAAAAATACATTGACCAACTATTAGCTGAAGGAAAAGCTTACAAATCTTATGTTACAGAAGAAGAATTAGCGGCTGAACGCGAACGCCAAGAAGCAGCTGGTGAAACACCTCGCTACGTAAATGAATACCTTGGCATGAGTGAAGAGGAAAAAGCGACTTACATCTCAGAACGTGAAGCAGCAGGAATCATCCCAACGGTTCGTTTGGCTGTCAATGAGTCAGGTATCTACAAGTGGCATGATATGGTTAAAGGCGATATTGAATTTGAAGGTGGCAATATTGGTGGTGACTGGGTTATCCAAAAGAAAGACGGTTACCCAACTTACAACTTTGCCGTTGTCATCGATGACCATGATATGCAAATCTCCCATGTTATCCGTGGAGACGACCACATTGCCAACACACCAAAACAGCTCATGGTTTATGAAGCCCTTGGTTGGGAAGCTCCAGAGTTCGGTCACATGACCTTGATTATCAATTCTGAAACTGGTAAGAAGTTATCTAAACGTGATACTAATACTCTTCAGTTTATCGAAGACT
>NZ_VMLY01000031.1:0-5093 GCF_013276905.1 Streptococcus sp. 3109
AGCTAAGCGACTTCCATATCTCACAGGGGGCAACCCCCAACTACTTCCGGCGTTCTAGGGCTTAACTTCTGTGTTCGGCATGGGTACAGGTGTATCTCCTAGGCTATCGTCACTTAACTCTGAGTAATACCTACTCAAAATTGAATATCTATTCAAACCAAGAAAACCATTCGCTTTCGTATTCTCAGTTACTTTGGATAAGTCCTCGAGCTATTAGTATTAGTCCGCTACATGTGTCGCCACACTTCCACTTCTAACCTATCTACCTGATCATCTCTCAGGGCTCTTACTGATATAAAATCATGGGAAATCTCATCTTGAGGTGGGTTTCACACTTAGATGCTTTCAGCGTTTATCCCTTCCCTACATAGCTACCCAGCGATGCCTTTGGCAAGACAACTGGTACACCAGCGGTAAGTCCACTCTGGTCCTCTCGTACTAGGAGCAGATCCTCTCAAATTTCCTACGCCCGCGACGGATAGGGACCGAACTGTCTCACGACGTTCTGAACCCAGCTCGCGTGCCGCTTTAATGGGCGAACAGCCCAACCCTTGGGACCGACTACAGCCCCAGGATGCGACGAGCCGACATCGAGGTGCCAAACCTCCCCGTCGATGTGAACTCTTGGGGGAGATAAGCCTGTTATCCCCAGGGTAGCTTTTATCCGTTGAGCGATGGCCCTTCCATACGGAACCACCGGATCACTAAGCCCGACTTTCGTCCCTGCTCGAGTTGTAGCTCTCGCAGTCAAGCTCCCTTATACCTTTACACTCTGCGAATGATTTCCAACCATTCTGAGGGAACCTTTGGGCGCCTCCGTTACCTTTTAGGAGGCGACCGCCCCAGTCAAACTGCCCGTCAGACACTGTCTCCGATAGGGATCACCTATCTGGGTTAGAGTGGCCATAACACAAGGGTAGTATCCCAACAACGTCTCCTTCGAAACTGGCGTCCCGATCTCATAGACTCCTACCTATCCTGTACATGTGGTACAGACACTCAATATCAAACTGCAGTAAAGCTCCATGGGGTCTTTCCGTCCTGTCGCGGGTAACCTGCATCTTCACAGGTACTAAAATTTCACCGAGTCTCTCGTTGAGACAGTGCCCAAATCATTACGCCTTTCGTGCGGGTCGGAACTTACCCGACAAGGAATTTCGCTACCTTAGGACCGTTATAGTTACGGCCGCCGTTTACTGGGGCTTCAATTCATACCTTCGCTTACGCTAAGCACTCCTCTTAACCTTCCAGCACCGGGCAGGCGTCACCCCCTATACATCATCTTACGATTTAGCAGAGAGCTGTGTTTTTGATAAACAGTTGCTTGGGCCTATTCACTGCGGCTGACTTAAAGTCAGCGCCCCTTCTCCCGAAGTTACGGGGTCATTTTGCCGAGTTCCTTAACGAGAGTTCTCTCGCTCACCTGAGGCTACTCGCCTCGACTACCTGTGTCGGTTTGCGGTACGGGTAGAGTATGTTTAAACGCTAGAAGCTTTTCTTGGCAGTGTGACGTCACTAACTTCGCTACTAAACTTCGCTCCCCATCACAGCTCAATGTTATAGAACTAAGCATTTAACTCAATTCACACCTCACTGCTTAGACAGACACTTCCAATCGTCTGCTTTAGTTAGCCTACTGCGTCCCTCCATCACTACATACTCTAGTACAGGAATATCAACCTGTTGTCCATCGGATACACCTTTCGGTCTCTCCTTAGGTCCCGACTAACCCAGGGCGGACGAGCCTTCCCCTGGAAACCTTAGTCTTACGGTGGACAGGATTCTCACCTGTCTTTCGCTACTCATACCGGCATTCTCACTTCTATGCGTTCCAGCACTCCTCACGGTATACCTTCATCACACATAGAACGCTCTCCTACCATACCTATAAAGGTATCCACAGCTTCGGTAAATTGTTTTAGCCCCGGTACATTTTCGGCGCAGGGTCACTCGACTAGTGAGCTATTACGCACTCTTTGAATGAATAGCTGCTTCTAAGCTAACATCCTAGTTGTCTGTGCAACCCCACATCCTTTTCCACTTAACAATTATTTTGGGACCTTAGCTGGTGGTCTGGGCTGTTTCCCTTTCGACTACGGATCTTAGCACTCGCAGTCTGACTGCCGACCATAATTCATTGGCATTCGGAGTTTATCTGAGATTGGTAATCCGGGATGGACCCCTCACCCAAACAGTGCTCTACCTCCAAGAATCTTTATGTCGACGCTAGCCCTAAAGCTATTTCGGAGAGAACCAGCTATCTCCAAGTTCGTTTGGAATTTCTCCGCTACCCACAAGTCATCCAAGCACTTTTCAACGTGCCCTGGTTCGGTCCTCCAGTGCGTCTTACCGCACCTTCAACCTGCTCATGGGTAGGTCACATGGTTTCGGGTCTACGTCATGATACTAAGGCGCCCTATTCAGACTCGGTTTCCCTACGGCTCCGTCTCTTCAACTTAACCTCGCATCATAACGTAACTCGCCGGTTCATTCTACAAAAGGCACGCTCTCACCCATTAACGGGCTCGAACTTGTTGTAGGCACACGGTTTCAGGTTCTATTTCACTCCCCTCCCGGGGTGCTTTTCACCTTTCCCTCACGGTACTGGTTCACTATCGGTCACTAGGGAGTATTTAGGGTTGGGAGATGGTCCTCCCAGATTCCGACGGGATTTCACGTGTCCCGCCGTACTCAGGATACTGCTAGGTACAAAGACTATTTTAAATACGAGGCTATTACTCTCTTTGGCTGATCTTCCCAAATCATTCTTCTATAATCTTTGAGTCCACATTGCAGTCCTACAACCCCGAAGAGTAAACTCTTCGGTTTGCCCTTCTGCCGTTTCGCTCGCCGCTACTAAGGCAATCGCTTTTGCTTTCTCTTCCTGCAGCTACTTAGATGTTTCAGTTCACTGCGTCTTCCTCCTCACATCCTTAACAGATGCGGGTAACAGGTAGTACCTGTTGGGTTCCCCCATTCGGAAATCCCTGGATCATCGCTTACTTACAGCTACCCAAGGCATATCGTCGTTTGTCACGTCCTTCTTCGGCTCCTAGTGCCAAGGCATCCACCGTGCGCCCTTATTAACTTAACCTTATTTTTTGACCTTTCAGTCATAAACTCTTATTAATACTACAGCGTTTTCGGTTTATTTTCTTGTTACTATTTGATATAGATATTCAATTTTCAATGTGCATTACTTGGTGATCTCTCACCAATGGAGCCTAGCGGGATCGAACCGCTGACCTCCTGCGTGCAAAGCAGGCGCTCTCCCAGCTGAGCTAAGGCCCCACAAGACCTCTCAAGACTAAACAAGACCAATGCGCAGTTCCTTATCCTTAGAAAGGAGGTGATCCAGCCGCACCTTCCGATACGGCTACCTTGTTACGACTTCACCCCAATCATCTATCCCACCTTAGGCGGCTGGCTCCTTACGGTTACCTCACCGACTTCGGGTGTTACAAACTCTCGTGGTGTGACGGGCGGTGTGTACAAGGCCCGGGAACGTATTCACCGCGGCGTGCTGATCCGCGATTACTAGCGATTCCGACTTCATGTAGGCGAGTTGCAGCCTACAATCCGAACTGAGACTGGCTTTAAGAGATTAGCTTGCCGTCACCGGCTTGCGACTCGTTGTACCAGCCATTGTAGCACGTGTGTAGCCCAGGTCATAAGGGGCATGATGATTTGACGTCATCCCCACCTTCCTCCGGTTTATTACCGGCAGTCTCGCTAGAGTGCCCAACTGAATGATGGCAACTAACAATAGGGGTTGCGCTCGTTGCGGGACTTAACCCAACATCTCACGACACGAGCTGACGACAACCATGCACCACCTGTCACCTCTGTCCCGAAGGAAAACTCTATCTCTAGAGCGGTCAGAGGGATGTCAAGACCTGGTAAGGTTCTTCGCGTTGCTTCGAATTAAACCACATGCTCCACCGCTTGTGCGGGCCCCCGTCAATTCCTTTGAGTTTCAACCTTGCGGTCGTACTCCCCAGGCGGAGTGCTTAATGCGTTAGCTACGGCACTAAACCCCGGAAAGGGTCTAACACCTAGCACTCATCGTTTACGGCGTGGACTACCAGGGTATCTAATCCTGTTTGCTCCCCACGCTTTCGAGCCTCAGCGTCAGTTACAAGCCAGAGAGCCGCTTTCGCCACCGGTGTTCCTCCATATATCTACGCATTTCACCGCTACACATGGAATTCCACTCTCCCCTCTTGCACTCAAGTTAAACAGTTTCCAAAGCGTACTATGGTTAAGCCACAGCCTTTAACTTCAGACTTATCTAACCGCCTGCGCTCGCTTTACGCCCAATAAATCCGGACAACGCTCGGGACCTACGTATTACCGCGGCTGCTGGCACGTAGTTAGCCGTCCCTTTCTGGTAAGATACCGTCACAGTGTGAACTTTCCACTCTCACACTCGTTCTTCTCTTACAACAGAGCTTTACGATCCGAAAACCTTCTTCACTCACGCGGCGTTGCTCGGTCAGACTTCCGTCCATTGCCGAAGATTCCCTACTGCTGCCTCCCGTAGGAGTCTGGGCCGTGTCTCAGTCCCAGTGTGGCCGATCACCCTCTCAGGTCGGCTATGTATCGTCGCCTTGGTGAGCCGTTACCCCACCAACTAGCTAATACAACGCAGGTCCATCTGGTAGTGATGCAATTGCACCTTTTAAGCAAATGTCATGCAACATCTACTCTTATGCGGTATTAGCTATCGTTTCCAATAGTTATCCCCCGCTACCAGGCAGGTTACCTACGCGTTACTCACCCGTTCGCAACTCATCCGGAGAAGCAAGCTCCTCCTTCAGCGTTCTACTTGCATGTATTAGGCACGCCGCCAGCGTTCGTCCTGAGCCAGGATCAAACTCTCATTAAAAGTTTGAGTTCTCACTCATTTCTGTCACTGACAGATTTATTGTTTTTTCATTGTTCAGTACTACAACCTTAGTTGTAGTGCCCTGCACATTGGTTCGTCTTGTTCAGTTTTCAAAGGTCTTTGTCACTCGCTTCCCTCAAGCGACAACTATATTAGTATATCACAGTCGCTTTCGCTTGTCAACACTTTTTTGAAACTTTTTTAA
>NZ_VMLY01000032.1:0-1978 GCF_013276905.1 Streptococcus sp. 3109
GCAGAAATTCCTCTCTGCCTCAAATCCTCTACCGTTACAGTATCTTGAAACACATCTCCTGGATTTTTAACAGCATCTACGCTGACTGTATAATAAATCTGCTTAAAATTAACAATCTGAATCTGCTTTTCGCCCGAATGGACAGAGTTAAAATCAATATCAAGAGAATTCCCTGTCTTTTCAAAGTCAGAACCAAACTTGACCTTGAGTTGTTCCATGCTGTGAGCCGTGATTTTTTCATACTGCATTCTAGCTGGGACATTATTGACCTGACCATAATCTTGATGCCACTTAGCCAACAAATCGTTTACCGCTCCGCGAACACTTGAATTGCTGGGATCTTCTACTTTGAGAAAGCTATCACTACTTGCCAAACCAGGCAAATCAATACTATAAGTCATCGGAGCACGATCAACCGCAAGAAGAGTGGGATTATTCTCCAACAAGGTCTCATCCACTACGAGAAGTGCTCCAGGATAGAGACGACTGTCGTTGGTAGCTGTCACAGAAATATCACTTGTATTTGTCGACAGGCTCCGCTTCTTTCTTTCGATAACAACAAACTCATCGGGCAGCTGATTCCCCTCTTTGATGAAACGATTTTCAATACTCTCTCCCTGATGGGTCAAGAGTTTCTTTTTATCGTAATCCATAGCTAGTATAAAGTCATTTACTGCTTTATTTGTCATCTTCTACCTCCTAATAAGTTCCTGGATTGAGTTGCATAAACTCAGACTTGTTCAATGAAATCAGCCGTGGTTGGACTAAGTGATCCAAAACTTCCTCGTATAATTCTTCTGAGACATTGCGTCGCCGTCTGGCTAGATAAGAAGTCGGAATGACCGTATTATCTAACATAAATACCTTATCTAAGTCAATCAAGGTTGGTCTTGTAAAAGGATTACGAGCTAGATCCGGCTCTTCTATCATAAAGTTCTTGACCAAACGTCTGGTCAAGAGGGCTGGTTTGAAGGTCTGATTTTTAACTAACTCTTTGTTTTTAGTCATACTGTTGTCAATACAAATATACATATGATTCTTCACAGCCAAATCGCTACTAATAGTCGGAAAAGGCAAATAAAGAGCCACAACATCTCCTCTCTTAATCAAGCAAGAGTACCCCCTTTTCTCCTAATGTAACATAGACAGGATTGACCAAGTCTTCTGATTGACTCAGTGCTTCCAAAGTTTGAGTTTGGCGCCCTGTCAATTTAGTAGCATCTTGTCTCTTCAATACAAAATGCTTGTCGCCAATTACCTTGACACTATAATCCTTCTCCAAAGCTGACTGGTAAATCCACATCAGATCTTGTCTGTCCTGAGAACTCAAGAGAGAAGGATGTTCAAGTCTCCCTACAGCCTGATAAAAATCAAAAACAGGAGCTAACTCTTGCCAATCTGACTGGCTAGTTGTCAAGGCTAGAAAAAGGGCTTTACGAGCTGATACTTCTTGATTAGCCTTGAGAGTCCCTTTTCCCTCCAAGTTTTTTAGAAAGTGGGAAACTCCAGAAAGCAAATCTTTCTCTAACTGCGAGAAATAAAAACCTTGCCTTCCCAGACATAAGTCTCTCAAGTCGCTTTCTCTAGCAAATAAGAGTTCAAACATTTGATAGTAAAAGAAAAATATCTGGCACTGAGTCGCGCTCATCTTTTCCTTATCGGCTTCTTTTTTTAACCAGAGCAAGGGCAATAGGTAGCTGGATTGGTACATTTCCTCCACCTCCTACTCTTTTTTCTCTGGAGCATCTGCACTAGCTGCCACTTCTTTTGACTGGATACTTTCCCACTGGTTGATTTCCTCTGAGATAAGACCTTCGCATGTCTTGACAAATAGAGCAAAAGCCTTGGTTTTTCCTGCATATTTCTCCGTTTGGCATTGATAGAGGAATTTTTCTCTCTCCAGGAGTTGCGCAGTCTTTTGGTAAGAAATCCAGTGTTCCTTGGCATTATACAAATTGAGAATCCCCTCACACAGCAA
>NZ_VMLY01000033.1:0-3399 GCF_013276905.1 Streptococcus sp. 3109
GTTCAGCTTTGGCTTTAGCTCCATCCCTATCCACCGGATTCGTCGGCCTGATAGATTCATTAGATAAAGGTGAAACAAAGTCACTGCTGATTGGATTATTTGTATTTTGCTGAACGTAAGCAGTAACCAAGCGCAAGGTTTGATCACCTATAGATTCTTTTAGATATTGAGGCGGAGTAATATACCCCGTTCCTTTTTCTCCTATTAGTGCCCACGCAACAATGTCATAATCCTCTGCATTAGTTGCTGTACCGCCAAATGTTTCATTTCTTCCACCTCGAACTAAGAGGACTCTCAACTGACCCTTAGGAGGAATATTAGTTGAGTCTATTCTTCCATTTGGTGGTAAAGGGACTTTCACTTGCAATACAGGCCTGTCGTTTCCCTTGGCTTTGGCTTTACCCTCCACATCTTGCTGAGCTGTACGCCCTGTCCCTAATGGAGATAAGTCAAATTCCGCTCGTGGAAGTTGGTACCTAACTTGTTGAATCCTACTCTGTTCATTTCCACTATTTAGGGTTACATTTAAGTTTACATTATATAGTCCGTATATATTTGAGGGTGTTTTACCCCTAACCGTTATCAGCGCTCTTTTTCTATCGTTAGAATAAGTTGTAGTGATTGTCGCCCATTTCTTACCCCCAACAGTATCCGGAAAGCCTGTTAATGTAAACTCGCGAATTCCTCCATTTTCTACGGTAGCAATAAATTTTATCGGTGCGTCGTTCAGATCAGAACCATTCAATAATGCTACACTATCTCTTCCACTGCCGTCCGAATTCGTCCATCTCCTCTCGTGTCCTGGTCTTCCAGTAGCCAGCCCATAGACAAGTCCAGAAACAGTGTTAGAGGTACTTCTTCGACTCCTAGAACTCCTAGTTCCCTCTGCACCTTTTTTTAGTTGACTAGCCTTTTTATATTCCTCAAGAGCAGCATTAAAGACCTCCTGGTCAACAACCCCATCTTCCTTTGTCTGCAATGCTTCATTTAGTTTATCGTATGCTTCCTTCAGTTTTTGGACTTGTTCTGGATTTTCAGTGCTGGTCTTCAGCTCTTGGAGGAGTTTATGGATGTTTTCTGATAGAGGATAGCTACCTGGACCATTGGTGTAGTCTGTAGCTTCTTCCGCTGTTTCCTTGGTTTCTTGATTTTCTGCTGGTGCTGGCGTGGCAGGAGGGGTTAGTTGCCCTCTACGCCCTCGTCCTCGTCTAGGAGTTGGGCTTGGTTCACTTAGAGTCGCCCCACTTCCTTCTCCGAGCTCAGCTGGGGATGTGAGTCCACCAGCCAAAGCCTTGTTGACCTCCTCAGTCAAGGTTTTCATGACTTGAACTTGGGCATTGACCTCCTCTTGACTGGAATTTGGATTTTCAAGAACAGCCTTAGCTCTTGCTAGACCTGCTTCTACACGAGCGTGGAGTTCTTTCATAGAGTCCAGTGTCAGATTGGCAAGTAAAGCTTGTAGACTGGTTTGTGCAGACTCGGCAAGTGACTTATCCACAGTAGGACGGTTTACCTCTGCTTGTTTTTCTCCCTTGCCTTCTTCGCTATCTTTTACTAGAGACTTGTTTTCATTTGAAACTTCTTGATTTTCTCGATTACCTTGCTTAGATGGCTCGGGCTGACCTGGGTCTGTATCAGGAGTTTTTTCACTTAGCTCTTCAGATACCCCCCCCCGAGGAATCGCTTACAAGGGCGCTGGTTCTAGTCGTTCCACTCTCTGTCGCTGGGGAAATTTCAGGTGTTTGTGCCTGTACTGTCCCGTTGGCAAAAAACATCAGCGCCGCAACGGCAACGCTAGCAGCACCGAAGTGGTACTTCCTTATTGAGTAACGAAAAACCTTTTCCCCTTTGCGCTCTTCTTTACTTTTTAGTTTCATTCATTCTTCCTTCCTTTTTCTATTTGATTTCTTCTGTATAGTCTAGTGCGATCCAGCCCCTACCCGACTTCAACAAGCCCCAAGTATAGCCATCTGCTTCTTCTACCTGCATGATGGTAAAAGTCCCAAGAGGACAAAAACCTTGGTCAGGATAAGCCAGACCTGGACCTGTTCGGATGTAGAGATCATCATCTACCACACGCACTAGATACTCTCCATTCCCATCTCGAGGCTGTTCCTCTTTTGAGACTTGGAAACTATCGCCAGCATGAATCTCAGCCGCCATCTGGATGAGTCGATTTAGATCAATCCCCCCAGGGCAATCTGTAGCTGTAAATTCCTGGTGAGGATGGATGGTCTCACGATTGATTGGCAAATTATAACGATCACAAATATCTGCAATCAAACGTGCTGAGTTCCAGTAGGTTTCCTCTGCAATAGTCCAGTCAGGTTCCCCACGGTTATTTAAGTGTTCAATACCAATCGAACGCTGATTGACTTCATAGTTGCCAGCATGATAGGCAACGCTCTCTTCACCAACACACCCCCATATCTTATCAGGAGTCACCTGATAGTGAGCAGATGTGCCATGACCTGTAGAGACATACCAAGTACTTCTAGCCCCCTCATCACTCAGCCCACCATTATGGTGGATGACAATAGTATCAATATCAAGGCGATTTTGATCGCTATTCATGATTTCCTCATCCACATCTGTGATAAGTCCTGAAAACAAATCGCCATTCACTCTTTTTGTCGCAAACATTCTTCCCTCCTAGTCATTTTCTACCTTATCTTCTACCTGAGGATAAAGAGTCGTTCCCCAAATAGAAATCGTCCGCTTACGGACTAGTGGCAAATCAGTTTTTTCATAAACCGTACGCCACCATTCCCAGGCAAGTCCGGTACACTCTCTAATTTTGACAGAGAGATTGCGAACATTCCCTTTCAAAGGAATACTAGTAGTAAAGTGAGCCGTCAAATCCTGGCCATTTCTGTCCCAAGCCTTAGGAGTCAAAACTTCTTTACCTTGATAATCATAGGATAATTCATCCCAAGTAATGTAATATTGGGCAACATAGGCACCACTATGATCCAGCAGTAAATCTCCGTTTCTGTAAGCTGTCACCTTAGTCTCAACATAGTCTGTACTGTTTTGAAAGGTCGCAACTACATTGTCCCGTAAAAATGAAGTTGTATAGGAAATCGGCAAACCTGGATGATCGGCTGTAAAGCGACTGCCTTCTTGAATCAAGTCCTCTACCATATCCACCTTGCCTGTTACAACTCGGGCACCCGAACTCGGGTCGCCCCCTAAAATAACCGCCTTCACTTCTGTATTGTCTAAAATCTGCTTCCACTCTGTCTGAGGAGCTACCTTGACTCCTTTTATCAAAGCTTCAAAAGCAGCCTCTACTTCATCACTCTTACTCGTGGTCTCCAACTTGAGATAGACTTGGCGCCCATAAGCAACACTCGAAATATAGACCAAAGGACGCTCGGCAGAAATTCCTCTCTGCCT
>NZ_VMLY01000034.1:0-736 GCF_013276905.1 Streptococcus sp. 3109
TTCGATCCCGTTAACTCCCAAAGGTCCCGTAGTGTAGCGGTTATCACGTCGCCCTGTCACGGCGAAGATCGCGGGTTCGATTCCCGTCGGGACCGTTTAAGATAACGGAAGTTATTTTAGACTCGTTAGCTCAGTTGGTAGAGCAATTGACTTTTAATCAATGGGTCACTGGTTCGAGTCCAGTACGGGTCATATCTGCGGGTTTGGCGGAATTGGCAGACGCACCAGATTTAGGATCTGGCGCTTAACGGCGTGGGGGTTCAAGTCCCTTAACCCGCATTAAGATATAATAAATGAGCCGGCTTAGCTCAGTTGGTAGAGCATCTGATTTGTAATCAGAGGGTCGCGTGTTCAAGTCATGTAGCCGGCATTTTTAGATAGAAGAAAACAGTGCGAACGTAGTTCAGTGGTAGAACACCACCTTGCCAAGGTGGGGGTCGCGGGTTCGAATCCCGTCGTTCGCTTAGAGAGGCCGGGGTGGCGGAACTGGCAGACGCACAGGACTTAAAATCCTGCGATTGGTAACGATCGTACCGGTTCGATTCCGGTCCTCGGCATAATATAATGAGCACCCTTAGCTCAACTGGATAGAGTACCTGACTACGAATCAGGCGGTTAGAGGTTCGACTCCTCTAGGGTGCATTTTTCTTTTTAACTCGGGAAGTAGCTCAGCTTGGTAGAGTACTTGGTTTGGGACCAAGGTGTCGCAGGTTCGAATCCTGTCTTCCCGATACAT
>NZ_VMLY01000035.1:0-818 GCF_013276905.1 Streptococcus sp. 3109
AAAAAATGTAAACGAAAGGCTTTTTGAGTGATATGATAGGACTATCGTTATACTCAATGAAAATCAAAGAGCAAACTAGGAAACTAGTCGCAGGTTGCTCAAAGCACTGCTTTGAGGTTGTGGATAGAACTGACGAAGTCAGTAACCATACCTACGGTAAGGCGACGCTGACGTGGTTTGAAGAGATTTTCGAAGAGTATTAATATTCGAAAGGAGAGACATCATGGCTAGAACGGTTGTAGGAGTTGCTGCAAATCTATGTCCCGTAGACGCAGAAGGCAAAAACATTCATTCATCTGTATCTTGTAGATTCGCAGAGAGCATTCGTCAAGTCGGTGGTCTCCCTTTAGTCATTCCTGTTGGTGATGAGTCAGTTGTACGCGATTATGTGGAAATGATTGACAAACTCATTTTGACAGGCGGTCAAAATGTCCACCCTCAGTTTTATGGAGAGAAAAAGACCATCGAGAGCGATGATTACAATCTAGTGCGTGATGAATTTGAATTGGCCCTCTTGAAAGAAGCGCTTCGTCAGAATAAACCAATTATGGCAATCTGTCGCGGTGTTCAACTTGTCAATGTTGCCTTTGGTGGAACCCTCAATCAAGAAATCGAAGGTCACTGGCAAGGGCTACCTTTCGGAACATCTCACTCTATTGAGACAGTAGAAGGAAGCGTGGTGGCTAAGCTATTTGGGAAAGAAAGTCAGGTCAACTCCGTCCATCGTCAAAGCATTAAAGATTTGGCACCTAATTTCCGTGTAACTGCTATTGATCCAAGAGACCAAACTATTGAAGCGATTGAGTCTATCGACGAGC
>NZ_VMLY01000036.1:0-578 GCF_013276905.1 Streptococcus sp. 3109
AGCTCTGCCTTTAGGAACGTTCTCAGTGCTAGCGTCTGTATCTGTAGGGTCATACTTAATAACTGAAGTCTGGGCTTGTCCTTGCGGTCCAGTTGTCTCTGAAGCTTCAGAGCTTGGTGTTACTGGAATAACTGTTGGGGTGTAGGTAGCTTCTTTCGTAATGCTTGCAGTTTCATTCTTGGCATTTTTAACAGTCGCAGTTGCTTCAACTTTGATGGCATCTGGTGTCCCCTTATACGCACCATCTGGTTGGAAGGTTACTTTACCTGTCGTTGAATCAATTGTATACTTACCAACTGATTGAACAACTACAGATGTTTCATCTGTCGCTTGGCCTGTAGTTGGATCCACAAGCTTATAGCCTGTGATAGTCGTTGTTGCTTCTGCTCCATTTGACAAGGCAAAGGTTGGAGTTCCTTCTTGTTCTGCCCCTTGAATATCTTTCGATGTCACATCAGTCGACGTTAGAGAAACTGGAGTAACTGTCGGAGTGTAGGTAGCGGTTGAGGTTTCACCATTTGAGTCCGTTGCTTGAACAGTAACACCTGTCCCCTTCTTTTTGTATGATGGATCTGGTA
>NZ_VMLY01000037.1:0-792 GCF_013276905.1 Streptococcus sp. 3109
CAGTTCTTGAAGCCTTCAAAGCAAAACTTGAAGCGATGACAGACGATGAATTTGTGACAGAAAATATCTTCCCACAAATTAAAGCAGTCCAAAAAGAAACAGGTATTAAAGGGAAAAATCTTTTCATGCCAATTCGTATCGCAGTTTCAGGTGAAATGCATGGACCAGAATTACCAGATACAATTTTCTTGCTTGGACGTGAAAAATCAATTCAGCATATCGAAAATATGCTAAAAGAAATCTCTAAATAAGAAGGATGCAACAATGGACATCTGGGAAAAGATGTACGAAGAAGCACAGACACTATACAATCCACATGACGTATCAGACTTTGTTTATGCTAATCATGTTGTAGCTGCAGTAGAAGCAGAAGATGGACAAGTATTTACAGGATTCTGTATGGAGGGAACCTGTGGTGTTTTCCATCTCTGTGCAGAGCGGGCGGCTCTCTTCAATATGTACCAATTTTCAGGACAAACTAAGGTTAAAAAAGTATTAGCTTTTCGAGATAAACCACCTTATGGTGGAAGTTCAGCCATGGCTTGCGGTGCTTGTAGAGAATTCCTCTTGGAGTTGAACGCTGAAAATAAAGATGCAGAATTCATGATGGACTATGGTACAAGAAAGACGGTGAAAGTAGCAGAACTAATCCCTTATTGGTGGGGAGAAGAACGTGCTTCTAAGTTTAATAATCAATAGAAGAGTCAGTATAATTCTGGCTCTTTTTACTATTAATTTGAAAAACGGTACTTGAAAAGAATTGAAAAAAATAAAAAAAAGTTTAAAAAAGGT
>NZ_VMLY01000004.1:0-62246 GCF_013276905.1 Streptococcus sp. 3109
CGTCAGCTTTATCTGCAACCTCAAAGCAGTGCTTTGAGCAACCTGCGGCTAGCTTCCTAGTTTGCTCTTTGATTTTCATTGAGTATGAAGCAGTAAATGCTGAGGGAGTGGAGGTTTAAACTCTGACATTTGTGAGAGTTTGGTCTCCCCTCTTCTATTTTGTTTTTAAATAGGGGTGAAAAGACTTTTTGCTTCTATTTAAAAATAAAATAAGGAGATCAAATCATGAATCTTTTGATTATGGGCTTACCTGGTGCAGGTAAGGGAACTCAAGCAGCAAAAATCGTAGAACAATTCCATGTTGCACATATCTCAACAGGTGATATGTTCCGCGCTGCAATGGCAAATCAAACTGAAATGGGTGTTCTTGCTAAGTCATATATTGACAAGGGTGAATTGGTTCCTGATGAAGTTACAAATGGAATCGTAAAAGAACGTCTTTCACAAGATGATATTAAAGAAACAGGATTCTTGTTGGATGGTTACCCACGAACAATCGAACAAGCTCATGCCTTGGACAAAACATTGGCTGAACTTGGCATCGAACTAGAAGGTGTTATCAACATCGAAGTGAATCCAGACAGCCTCTTGGAACGTTTGAGTGGCCGTATCATCCACCGCGTAACTGGAGAAACTTTCCACAAGGTCTTTAACCCACCAGTTGACTATAAAGAAGAAGATTACTACCAACGTGAAGATGATAAACCCGAGACAGTCAAACGTCGTTTGGATGTGAATATTGCTCAAGGGGAACCAATCATTGCTCACTACCGTGCCAAAGGTTTGGTTCATGACATCAAAGGTAATCAAGATATCAATGATGTCTTCTTAGATATCGAAAAAGTATTGACAAATTTGAAATAAAGCGTTTTTCACACTTGCAAAAATCCGCTACAAATGTTATACTGAGATAGTCTGACTTATAATTGTTGTCTCTGTGTCTAGAGGCATCGAATCGAAATTTATGGAGGTGCTTTTGCGTGGCAAAAGACGATGTGATTGAAGTTGAAGGCAAAGTAGTTGATACAATGCCGAATGCAATGTTTACGGTTGAACTTGAAAATGGACATCAGATTTTAGCAACAGTTTCTGGTAAAATTCGTAAAAACTATATTCGTATTTTAGCGGGAGATCGTGTTACTGTCGAAATGAGTCCATATGACTTGACACGTGGACGTATCACTTACCGCTTTAAATAATCGAAAAACTTGGAGGGATAAGAAATGAAAGTAAGACCATCGGTCAAACCAATTTGCGAATACTGTAAAGTTATTCGTCGTAATGGTCGTGTTATGGTAATTTGCCCAGCAAATCCAAAACACAAACAACGTCAAGGATAAGATAGAAAGGAGAAAACATGGCTCGTATTGCTGGAGTTGACATTCCAAATGACAAACGCGTAGTAATCTCATTGACTTATGTTTATGGTATCGGACTTGCAACATCTAAGAAAATTTTGGCTGCTGCTGGAATCTCAGAAGATGTTCGTGTACGTGATCTTACATCAGATCAAGAAGATGCTATCCGTCGTGAAGTGGATGCAATCAAAGTTGAAGGTGACCTTCGTCGTGAAGTAAACTTGAACATCAAACGTTTGATGGAAATCGGTTCATACCGTGGTATCCGTCACCGTCGTGGACTTCCTGTCCGTGGACAAAACACTAAAAACAACGCTCGCACTCGTAAAGGTAAAGCTGTTGCGATTGCTGGTAAGAAAAAATAATATAGGAGGTAAAAGTCTTGGCTAAACCAACACGTAAACGTCGTGTGAAAAAGAATATCGAATCTGGTATTGCTCATATTCACGCTACATTTAATAACACTATTGTTATGATTACTGATGTGCATGGTAATGCAATTGCTTGGTCATCAGCTGGTGCTCTTGGTTTCAAAGGTTCTCGTAAATCTACACCATTCGCTGCTCAAATGGCTTCTGAAGCTGCTGCTAAATCTGCACAAGAACACGGTCTTAAATCAGTTGAAGTTACTGTAAAAGGTCCAGGTTCTGGTCGTGAGTCAGCTATTCGTGCGCTTGCTGCCGCTGGTCTTGAAGTAACAGCAATTCGTGATGTGACTCCAGTGCCACACAATGGTGCTCGTCCTCCAAAACGTCGCCGTGTATAATCATCGCATTACACTGCTTTTCGTTTAAGAGGGAGTAACTAAATGATCGAGTTTGAAAAACCAAATATAACAAAAATTGATGAAAATAAAGATTATGGCAAGTTTGTAATCGAACCACTTGAACGTGGCTACGGTACAACTCTTGGTAACTCTCTTCGTCGTGTACTTCTAGCTTCTCTACCAGGAGTAGCTGTGACATCTATCAACATTGATGGTGTGTTACATGAGTTTGACACAGTTCCAGGTGTTCGTGAAGACGTGATGCAAATCATTCTGAACATTAAAGGAATTGCAGTGAAATCGTACGTTGAAGACGAAAAAATCATCGAACTAGATGTTGAAGGTCCTGCTGAAGTAACAGCTGGTGACATTTTGACAGATAGCGATATTGAAATTGTAAATCCAGATCATTATCTCTTTACAATCGGTGAAGGTTCTTCGCTAAAAGCGACTATGACTGTTAACAGTGGTCGTGGATATGTGCCTGCTGATGAAAATAAAAAGGATAATGCACCAGTTGGAACACTTGCTGTAGATTCTATTTATACACCAGTTACAAAAGTCAACTATCAAGTGGAGCCTGCTCGTGTAGGTAGCAATGATGGATTTGACAAATTAACCCTTGAAATCTTGACAAATGGAACAATTATTCCAGAAGATGCTTTAGGGCTTTCAGCACGTATTTTGACAGAACATCTTGATTTGTTTACAAATCTTACTGAGATTGCTAAGTCAACTGAAGTGATGAAAGAAGCTGATACTGAATCTGACGATCGTATTTTGGATCGTACGATTGAGGAACTGGACTTGTCTGTGCGTTCATACAACTGTTTGAAACGTGCCGGTATCAATACTGTGCATGATTTGACAGAAAAATCTGAAGCAGAGATGATGAAAGTACGAAATCTTGGACGCAAGAGTTTGGAAGAAGTGAAACTCAAACTCATTGATTTGGGTCTTGGATTAAAAGATAAATAAAGGAGGAATACATGGCTTACCGTAAACTAGGACGCACTAGCTCACAACGTAAAGCAATGCTTCGCGATTTGACAACTGACCTTTTGATCAACGAATCAATCGTGACAACTGAAGCTCGTGCTAAAGAAATCCGTAAAACTGTTGAAAAAATGATTACTCTAGGTAAACGTGGTGATTTGCATGCACGTCGTCAAGCAGCTGCTTTCGTACGTAATGAAATCGCATCTGAAAACTATGATGAAGCAACTGACAAGTACACTTCTACTACAGCACTTCAAAAATTGTTCTCAGAAATCGCACCTCGTTATGCTGAACGTAACGGTGGATACACTCGTATCCTTAAAACTGAACCACGTCGTGGTGATGCAGCGCCAATGGCGATCATCGAATTAGTATAAAATCATCAATTTTGTTGAGTGTTATGATGATGGAGTCTTGTGCTCTTAGTCTAGCTCTGGTCTACCGCTAGGATTTCGGTCCTAGCGGGAACACTCATCATAAGTTGGGATAGTAGACGCTTGTTTACGAAATTGTTTTTTTCTTAAGAACAACTTCGTAAGCAGGCGTTTTTGAGTATTTTAGTTGGAATTATGCTATACTATTTGAAAAGAATCCTGTTTAATGTTCAGGTTTCCTATTAAAAGAAGAATTGGAGTTTGCTTATGAAAGCGATTATAACTGTTGTTGGTAAAGATAAATCTGGAATTGTTGCAGGTGTTTCTGGTAAAATTGCAGAATTGGGTTTGAATATTGACGATATCTCCCAAACTGTCTTGGATGAATATTTCACGATGATGGCTGTCGTCTCTAGCGATGAAAAGCAAGATTTTACCTATCTTCGTAATGAATTTGAAGCTTTTGGGCAAACTTTGAATGTAAAAATCAATATTCAGAGTGCAGCGATTTTCGAAGCTATGTATAATATCTAGGAGGTGCACATGGATATTAGACAAGTTACTGAAACCATTGCTATGATTGAGGAGCAAAACTTCGATATCAGAACTATTACCATGGGGATTTCCCTATTAGACTGTATTGATCCAGATATCAATCGTGCTGCGGAGAAAATTTATCAAAAGATTACGACCAAGGCGGCTAATCTAGTGGCTGTTGGCGACGAAATTGCAGCTGAGTTGGGAATTCCTATCGTTAATAAGCGTGTATCGGTGACTCCTATTTCTCTGATTGGGGCAGCGACAGATGCAACAGACTACGTGGTTCTGGCAAAAGCGCTTGATAAGGCTGCGAAAGAGATTGGAGTGGACTTTATTGGTGGTTTCTCTGCCTTGGTACAAAAAGGTTATCAAAAGGGAGATGAGATTCTCATCAATTCTATTCCTCGCGCTTTGGCTGAAACGGATAAGGTCTGTTCGTCAGTTAATATTGGCTCAACCAAGTCTGGTATTAATATGACGGCTGTGGCAGATATGGGACGTATTATCAAGGAAACGGCAAATCTTTCTGATATGGGGGCAGCTAAGCTGGTTGTATTTGCTAATGCTGTTGAGGACAATCCATTTATGGCAGGTGCCTTCCATGGTGTTGGGGAAGCAGATGTTATCATCAATGTCGGTGTCTCTGGTCCTGGTGTGGTGAAACGTGCCTTGGAAAAAGTTCGAGGAGAGAGCTTTGACGTAGTAGCCGAAACAGTTAAGAAGACTGCCTTTAAAATCACTCGTATCGGTCAATTGGTTGGTCAAATGGCCAGTGAGAGATTGGGTGTCGAGTTTGGTATTGTGGACTTGAGTTTGGCGCCAACTCCTGCGGTTGGAGATTCTGTGGCGCGTGTCCTTGAGGAAATGGGGCTAGAGACAGTTGGTACGCATGGAACGACGGCTGCCTTGGCTCTCTTGAATGACCAAGTTAAGAAGGGCGGAGTTATGGCCTGCAACCAAGTCGGTGGTTTGTCTGGTGCCTTTATCCCTGTTTCAGAGGATGAAGGAATGATTGCTGCAGTGCAAAATGGCTCTCTTAATCTGGAAAAACTAGAAGCTATGACGGCTATCTGTTCCGTTGGTTTGGATATGATTGCTATCCCAGAGGATACACCAGCTGAAACCATTGCGGCTATGATTGCGGATGAAGCTGCAATTGGTGTCATTAACATGAAAACAACAGCTGTTCGTATCATTCCAAAAGGAAAAGAAGGTGATATGATTGAGTTTGGTGGTCTATTAGGAACTGCACCTGTTATGAAGGTCAATGGGGCTTCGTCTTTCGATTTCATCTCTCGCGGAGGACAAATCCCGGCACCAATTCATAGTTTTAAAAATTAAGAAAATAGGAGAAAATGATGAAAAAAGAAATGAAACATGCTTTAGTAGCTTTAGGACTGTCAACTTTACTAGTCCCAACTTTTGCCAGTCAAGTAGTTTCTGCGCAGGAAGAAAGCCATGAAACTACCACTAGTGTGAGTCCAGAAGAGGTTAATAAAAAAATTGAGGAAACGAAGCAATTTTTAATTGATTTGATTAAACAAAATATCTTTGAACAGGTTGATCAAGGAGACTGGGATACAGTTTCTTTTTCCAAGAGTGATGTAAGCTCTATTAGAGATAAATTAAGAGAAGAACTTAATTATAGGTTACAAGATTTCATGGGAGAGTTAGAATATATAAGGAAGTATAGTTTAGAAGGAAAAATTCCTTTGGAAGAGTTACCAAATATTTTATCAGAGTTTAAGAACAAATCTAAAAAAAACTACATTGATCGTTATAGAGAAAAAGATAATTTTTTTGGTCATAGAATGAAGTATATTGTTGCTGAACTTGCTATACTAAAGAAAATGAATCTGGTAATTTCTCAAATAAATAATGATTCTCACTATACAGAATTAGAGAAAAAAGAAATGTTAGCTAGAGTTTCAAGCTACTACGCACCTGGTTTTCATCAATCTGGTTTATATGTTGATAGTGATAAGTATTTAACTTTATTTAATAATCAAGATAATTTAAATACTTATCTTAAGAAAGTTTCTCTATTTTTATCTAACAATCATTATCCGATTTCTACAGTACCTAAGGAAAAAAATATACGGGAAATTAATGCTGTTGCCTTTATGGAGAAGACAGCTATTAGTAATGATGATACACTTTCTAAAGCAGAAAAGGTTTCTATGTTTAGTAAGATTGATGATATAGTTGAAGAAGGGATACATAAAATAAGGAAAGAAGCTGGTCTTTTACATGAGGAGAAACCTGAGTTCGTACACATGCTATCTCCTGAGGAGTTATCTGTATTTACTAAGCGTATCGAAGATGTTTACCAAGGAAAAGCTAAGCCTAAGGTGACAAAAGAAGAGGCTATTCAAGCAGTTTCCACTGTTACATCAGCCACAGTTTCATCTTCATCTCAGTCTATCGTTACCTCTAATGGAGAGGCTAAGAAAAATCATCAAGCAAGTAAGTGGTTTAAAGAGTCTGGCAAATGGTATTATAATGACCTTTCGGGTAACCTTGTAAGAAACCGCTGGGTAGGCCGTTATTATCTAAAAGCAGATGCTTCAATGGCTGCTAGTGAATGGATTTATGATGAAGATTATAAGAGCTGGTTTTATGTAGATTCAACTGGTAGTTATGTGGAGAAAGCTTGGCAGGGCGAATACTACCTAAAACGTGGCGGTTACATGGCTAAGAGTGAGTGGGTATTTGATTCTCAGTATGATAGTTGGTATTATCTGAACCAAGATGGTAAGTACGCTCGTAACCAATGGATTAAGGATGGAGATAAGTGGTATTACTTGTTAGCTGATGGGAAATTGGCAAAAAATATGACCATTAATGGCTATAAAGTAAATGAAAAAGGTGAGTGGGTATAATTTTTTAAGTTCTATTTAAGGTTATCTGTGTATACTATAATCATTAAATAAAGACCTCCTAATATTATTTGAAACAGATAACACTGATTTAGTTTGAATTTGATTTTCATCTAATATCTTTATTTAATAGAACTCCTAAACTTTTTCATAATAATCTCCTGCAAAAGTCACCTGTCTGGGTGGCTTTTGTTTTATCATCCATGATATAATAGAAACAAATGGAGGACGGAAAATGGTAAAAGTACGATTGTATTTGGTACGTCATGGCAAGACTATGTTTAACACGATTGGTCGAGCGCAAGGTTGGAGCGATACTCCCTTAACGGCTGAAGGTGAGAGAGGGATTCAAGAGTTAGGAATCGGTTTGCGAGAATCTGGTCTACAGTTTGAGCGCGCTTATTCCAGTGATTCTGGTCGCACCATTCAGACTATGGGAATTATTCTTGAAGAACTTGGTTTGCAGGAAAAAATCCCTTATCGAATGGACAAGCGGATCAGAGAATGGTGTTTTGGTAGCTTTGACGGAGCTTATGATGGTGATCTTTTCATGGGCATTATTCCTCGTATCTTTAATGTGGACCACGTTCACCAATTGTCTTATGCTGAACTGGCTGAGGGCTTGGTAGAGGTTGATACAGCTGGTTGGGCTGAAGGATGGGAAAAACTCAGTGGCCGCATCAAAGAAGGTTTTGAAGCGATTGCCAAAGAAATGGAAGAACAAGGCGGGGGCAACGCCCTTGTCGTCAGCCATGGAATGACCATCGGAACCATTGTTTATCTAATTAATGGTATGCATCCGCATGGTCTCGATAATGGTAGCGTGACGATACTTGAATATGAGGATGGCCAGTTTAGCGTTGAGGTTGTTGGTGACCGTAGTTACCGAGAACTAGGACGTGAAAAGATGGAGGAAGCCTCTATTTAATACTCTTCGAAAATCTCTTCAAACTGTGTCAACGTCGTCTTGCCGTAGATATGGTTACTGACTTCGTCAATTCTATCCACAACCTCAAAACNNCGTCAGTCTTATCTACAACCCCAAAACAGTGCTTTGAGCAACCTGCGGCTAGTATCCTAGTTTGCTCTTTGATTTTCATTGAGTATAATCAGTCTAGACTTGCTTGCTCTGAACTAGGGATTTGATAAGAATATCAAGATAAGAAAAAACAGCCGAGGGTAATCCTTTCGGCTGTTTTTGATGGGGGAAACTAAAGTGTAATGCTGTTGCTTTTAGAGATTTTCATGAACAAGAGCAAGGAACCTACTGTTAGAACAGTGAGGATAGTTGACAAGGCTGCGGCTACACCGTAATTTCCTCTGAGAACTTCTGTATAAATGGCTACAGTCATTGTTCTTGTTTTGACATTGTAGAGGAGGATAGAAGTAGAGAGTTCTGAAATCATTGTGACCCAAGATAAGATGGCTCCAGAAATAATACCAGATAGCATCATTGGAGTTGTAATCTTGGCAAAGGTATTGAGACGGCTACTTCCTAAGCTTTCAGCGGCTTCTTCAATACTTGGTGCTATTTGTTGCAAGCTAGCAACAGATGAGCGAATAGTATAAGGCAATCTTCTGACAGATAGGGACATAATCAGGATGAAAGCTGTCCCAGTAATCATAAGAAATCCACTTCCAAATAGACCGGTATTGAAGGAAGAAATGAAGGCAATCCCTAGAACGGTTCCTGGTACAATATAAGGAACCATACTGAGGCTGTCAATTAAGTTTGTAAACAAATTCCGTTTTCTAACGGCTAGGTAGGAGATAAATGTTGCAAATAGAACAACTAGAACTAAGGCAATCAAAGGGATACGAATGGTATTGAAAATAGCAGAGCCCATACGATTGAGAGCTACCTTGTAACTGTTTAGAGAATAACCTTTGACAAATACCATACCTGATGTTTTTAGAAAAGAAGTATAAATCAAGTAAATTTGAGGTAAAACAGAGATAAAGATAATTCCGTAGACTGTTGCATAAATGGCAGCCATTTTTCCTTTTGTAGTTTTTTTAGGCTCAATTGGATGGAGCGAATTCATGCTGAAACTGTAGCGATTTGCAATGTATTTTTGGATAAGGAAAATTGCCAAGGCAATGATAATCGCCATAATGGCTAAAGCAGATGCAAAAGCAGAATTTCCTCCAACCTCGCTAATGAATTGGGTATAAATCAAGACGGGGAAAGTCCGATATCCTTCACCAATTAACATAGGCGTTCCAAAGTCTGAGAATGCTCTCATAAATACAAGCAAGGCAGCAGCTAGTAAGGTTGGAACGAGGAGAGGTAAAACAACCGTTACGATACGCTTAAATCCGAAGGACCCCATGCTTTCAGCAGCTTCAAGTAGAGAATTGTCAATACTTTTCATTGTCCCAGCAACGTATAGAAATACCAGTGGGAATAGTTGCAGTGTAAAGACAAGTACAATTCCTTTGAATCCATAAATATCGATAGCTGGAAGATGAAGGGCATTTGTCAGGAATTTAGTAATGACCCCGTTTCGTCCCAGTAAGAGAATCCAGGAGTAGGCTCCCACGAAAGGAGCTGACATGGAAGCAATGATAATCAATATTTGTAGAAATTTCTTTCCTTTGAAATCATACATAGAGAAGAGATAAGCTAATAAGGTTCCTACGACTAAGGAAGTGACAGTAGCGGTAATGGAAACCTTGAAACTGTTGACGAGTGTCTCAGAGTAGTAGGCTTTGCTAAAGAAAGTGACAAAATTAGCTAGTGAAAATTGTCCCTCATGTATGAGTGCTTGCTTGAGCACGGTAACGATAGGATAAACCAGAAAGACAAGATAGGTAAGAAAGATGAAGAAAGAGGAGGCTGTCCAAATATTTAGTTTTTTACGTTCCATGGTTGACTCCTTTTATCAGGTTTTGGGAACCATCTGCAGAAAAGACGTTTAATTTTTGAGTATTGATTCGTAGACGAATACGATCGCCTTTTTGTAGATCTTCTTCAAAAGTTGACTCTTCGCTAACTTGAATTTTTGAGGCAAATCCTGTTTCGATGAAGTATTCAGTATTCAGTCCAAGATAGACGCTATCGCTAATAATTCCTTCAATATCTCCAGATTCATCTTTGATAAACTCTTCAGGACGAATGCTTACATGAATAGCTTGCTCCTCAGCCTGATCAAGAGCTGGCATTCGAAGGGCATAGCCATCTGAAAAGACTATATAAGCGCCGGCGCTCCGTTTTTCGAGATTGGCAGGG
This sequence comes from Streptococcus sp. 3109, assembly GCF_013276905.1. Taxonomy (NCBI): domain Bacteria; kingdom Bacillati; phylum Bacillota; class Bacilli; order Lactobacillales; family Streptococcaceae; genus Streptococcus; species Streptococcus sp. 3109. The sequence continues at coordinate 10,149 of NZ_VMLY01000004.1, forward strand.
ATAATATTTGTGCGTCCGATAAAGGTTGCTACAAACTCATTAGCTGGTTTATGATAGAGTTCTTTTGGCCGACCGATTTGTTGAATGACTCCGTCTTTCATAACAGCAATTTGATCTGAAATAGCCATAGCTTCTTCTTGGTCGTGGGTCACATAAACGGTTGTAATTCCTACTTCGTGTTGGATTTCTCGAATGGCTTGACGCATATCCAAGCGAAGTTTGGCATCTAGGTTACTAAGTGGCTCGTCCATGAGGAGAACACTTGGATTAACCGCTAAGGCACGTGCCAAGGCGACACGTTGTTGTTGTCCACCACTGAGTTTATCGGGCTTCCGATCCGCATATTGAGCAATTTGCATGAGTTCAAGATACTTGTTGGTCTGTTGTACCAATTCTTCTTTTGGAACCTTCTTTTGCTTGAGACCAAAAGCGACATTATCTCGGACAGTCAAATGTGGGAAAATAGCGTAGTTTTGGAAAACCATCCCGATATTGCGTTTGCTGGGTTCCATATTATTGATTTTTGTATCATCGAAGTAAAATTCTCCGCCTTCGATACTGTTGAAACCTGCAATCATACGAAGAAGAGTCGTTTTCCCACATCCTGAAGGTCCAAGAAGGGTAAAGAGACTTCCTTTTGGAATTGTAATGTTCAAATTCTCAATAACAGGGACATCGTGGTAGATTTTTTTGGCGTTAATAATTTTGATCTCACTCATAGTGAACCTCTTTTACTGTTTAGATTGGATATCTGTAAAGACTTCGTTGTATTTCTTAACGATATCTGATTTATTTTTGATGACATAATCATAATCTTCAGTGAGTGTTTTGATTTTGTCAATTGGTTTCATATTTTCGCTTGTTTTAGCATTTTTACGAACAGGACGGTTAGTAGTGGTTGTGCCAAGTGTATCTTGTACTTCTTGAGAGATAATGAAATCGATAAATTTCTTGGCATTTTCCATATTTTTCGCTTTTTTAACGATAGCAGCACTAGCAGGTAGGAAGACGGTTCCTTCTTTTGGATAGACTACCTTGATATTAGCCCCGTCATTTAAGAGTTTAACTGCTGGATCTTCATAAGAGAGACCAACAGCCATTTCTCCGTCAGCGACTGCTTTATAGACACCAGATGAGCTTGAACCGATTTTACCATCAATAAGTGTGAAGAGATCTTTTACATAAGACCAAGCCTTATCATCTTTGTAACCACCTTGAGCTTGTAGCATATTTGTTAATTGAGCAAAGGCGCTAGAAGAGTTTGCTGGGTCAGCAGTTGCAATTTTTCCTTTTAGTTCAGGTTTGAGAAGGTCGCTATATCCTTCGATATTCATGCCTTTTGTTAAATCAGGATTGACGATTAAAACACTACCATCTAGTGTATAAGGCGTAGAGTAGCCAGTTGTATTTTGATATTCTTTGATAACATTATCATTTTCTTTTGAAGTATAGTTTTCAAAGAGTTCTCCGTGGGTAGCATATTGTGTATAAGAACCACCAAAGATGACATCGGCTACAGGAGCTTCTTTTTCTGACTCTAGTTTTTTGAAAAGTTCTCCAGTACCAGCTTGAATCAGTTCTACTTTGATACCATATTTTTCTTCAAAGGCAGGAATAGTTGCTCCGATTAAGCCCTCTGAGTTTGGTGAATAAACGACTAGCGAACCGCCGTCTCCTTTATCAGATGAACCGCCATCGGCAGATTCATTAGAAGAACAAGCAGCAAGACCAAAAAGAGCTAGTCCGCAAGCAGCATAATACATCCATTTCTTTTTCATGATGGATACCTCCGTTGTGTTATTTAAGTTTATTTTAAAACAATGTAAGCGTTTTTAAAACCGACAATTCTATTCTATTAGAGTAAAATTCTCTACAAAAAGAAGAATAGCTTATTTTACTATTCTTCCGAGTGATTTCAATTCCTTTGGGGAAATATGGAGATACTTTTTAAATACTTTAGCAAAATATTTATAGTCTGAAAATCCAACTTGGTCAGAGATGTCGCTTAGAGGGGAGTTGGGAGATTCAGCCATCTTATCTATAGCTTGTTTCAGGCGATATTGTAAGATATATTCATTTAGAGTCATGGGGAAGTCTTCTTTGATAACTTTATATAGATAGCTTTCGCTATAGTTTAAAGCTTCAGCAATAGTCGCAATCGTAAAATGCTCTGCATAATGCTTGTGGACAAAGGAAATAATTTGTTGAATGATTTGGTTTTGTGTATCAACCTGTTGGATAGAGGTGAGTAAAGTTTGATATTCTTCTAAAAAAGGAGTTTCTTGATAGGTGCTACCTTGTAATCGCAAAACAATTTTTTGAAGACATTCTGTCAACTCCTTGGTATCAATTGGTTTGGATAAGAAATCAACTGCTCCATATTGCATGGCTTTTTTAGCATTTTGAAAATCGTTATAACCTGATAAGATAACTTTTTCATAGGAGAGAGTACGAGTGGCTTCGAACATCATAAAAGCATCCATAATTGGCATTGTGATGTCTGTTAAGACAATATGAGGTTCTTTTTCTTGGATGAGTTTCATTCCCTCTTGACCGTGACTGGCAGTTCCTACGACTTGGATACCTAGGGCAGAGTAGTCTACGGCAATCTCTAGCCATTTTCGAATGAGGTGTTCGTCTTCTACGATAATGAGCTTAAACATGAGTTAGTCCTTTCGTTATAAATTTGACCCAAGTTTCTCCTTGGCGATTGACTCCTAAATCTAGCTGGACATCAGAAAAGAAATTGCTCAATCGTTTATAGCTGTTAACGATGCCATGCTGGGTATGAGGGCTTTCTAAAGAGTCTAAAATAGCGAGTCGCTCTTGTTTTGTGAGTCCTCCGGCGTTATCCTTGACTAAAAAAGTCAGAGAATCTGCTTCCAAGGTAATTTGGATATCTATATGAAGATCAATACGGTATTGCATCCCATATTTTATAGCATTTTCTACTAGAGGAAGCAAGAAAAGTTTAGGAATAGGTTGATTATCAACAGTTTCTGGACAGACAATATCATAAGAAAAGTGCTCGAAACGAATCTTATGAATCATCAGGTAATCCTCTATAATCTTTAAATCTTGGCAAATGGTTGTTTCTTTTTCTAAATCGGTGATACTGTAGCGAAGAATGCGCGTGAGGTTTTGAATCAGGTCTTGTGTGAGAGTGGCATCCATTAAAGAAGTGATTTTAATCGTCTCAAGTGTATTGTAGAGAAAATGAGGATTGAACTGAGCTTCCAGCATTTTTCTTTCAAAAATCCACTTTTCTTTTTCTATGGTCAACATTTTTTGATGAAGTTGATCTAATTCGTACAACATATTGTTGATTTTTTCTGCCATAAACTCAAACTCATCACCTGTTTGTAGAGAAAGCCTTTTTTCTGCTTGTTTAGGAATTTCTTGAAGTTGGTAAACCAAACTTTCAATAGGAACAGCATTGTGTGTGGCAATCTTATGAGCAATTCGCCTTGCTTGCCAGAAGTAGAGGAAGAATATACATAAGGTGAGAATGGAGGCTAGACCAAGTAAGCTAGGAATAGGAAAGAAGGATTGAAAAGTATAGATTGAAAAAATAGCACCGACTTTTTCTTTTTGAACAATAAGCGGTTCATTCGCATACCAGTGGGTGCGAGAGTGTAGGAGTTTTTCATCCAATTTTTCAAGAGTGGAACGAGTAAACTGATTTGTATTGTTGGAAAACATATTTCCAAAGCTATCGGTAATGATGTATTTGGAATTGATCATTGGGAAACTTGAGATGAAATCATTCTCATTTACGAAAGCAATAGTATAGGCCTTAACTCGTTGGTTTTGAAGTAGTGGTTTGATAAAGAGTGTGTAGTGTTGTTTATCTGAAGAGAGTGCAATTTTTTCTGTCACTTTATCTTGAGAAGGATTTTGAATGAGTAGTTTTAGATAGTAGGGTGATAAAATACTTTCTTGATGATTGCGATTGGTACTAAATAGTACTTCACCTGTATCACTTAGGATAATAAGGTCAGAACTAAGCTTTAATTTAGCTTTTGTCTCGTAAAATAAGCTAAAGACTTCTCTCTCTGTGTGTTTGCCGTCCAAAAATCCAAGAATCATTTTATGGTTCATAGTAGTCAGGAGCTCATTATTTGCTTCTTTCATCTCTTGAACTTGTTTGACAATCTGTCTCGTATCTTTGGAGAGTTGTTGTTTTTGTAAAAAATAGGAAAAACCAAAAAGTAAAATGAGTAGTAAAAGTGAGGTCACAAAGGCTGCGATAGAGCTTCTATGGAGAATTTCTTTTTGGAGAGATTTTTTAAAGGAATGAGACATCTGCTACCTCCTTGGAAGGGTTTTCTGTTATAAGTATAGCAGTTTAAAAATTTTAGAGCAAGGTAAAATAGAAAAGGTTTGGCTAAAATTTTTTAGCTAAACCTTTTGAGAAGTTAAGTATGTATTATAGATGCTTGTTATCTGCAAATAGCTAGAGCATTTCAAGGAAATAAACTAGAAATAACAATTAATATGATGGTTCAGAAATACCTTTTGATAATCAATAAGATCTTCAGGATGAAGTGCGTTGACTCCATCCATTTCATATTTCCGATTTAATAAACGATATTTGTTTTCACCAAATTGATGAAAAGGGAGTAGTTGAACTTGGTCGATATTTAATGAGTTAAATAGAGTAGCGAATTCTTCTGCATCCTCTAAACTATTGTTAAAATCAGGAATAACCGGGATTCTTAAAACGATAGTTTTATGTTGAGAAAAAGCATAATGAATGTTTTTAATAATCAGTTGATTAAAAACCCCAGTCACTTTTTTATGTTTTATAGAATTATAATGTTTTAGGTCTGTGTAGATAAAATCCACATATTGGATTAAATCAACAAATTTTTCATGATCAACAAAGGCAGTGGTTTCAATGGCAGTGTGTATGTGATGTTCTTTAGCTGACTTTAAGATGGCTTTAGCAAATTCAAACTGAGCAAATATTTCACCCCCTGATAAAGTTAAACCTCCACCGGATTCTTCGTAAAATTCTTTATCTTTTAATACCTCTGTAATAATTTCTTCTACAGTTTTTTCTTCACCGACTAAAGTGAATTTCTCTCGTTGAGCATCTTTCATTTTTTCAGGTTTCATTCTTTGAGATTCAGGATTAGAACACCATGGACAGCGCAGAGGGCATCCTTTTAAAAAAACAGTTGTACGAATACCCGGACCGTCATGAATTGAAAAGTGTTGAATATTAAAAATAATTCCTTTAGATATTTCCATAAGAGTTCCTCCTCTTTATAATTCTATCCTATCACAAAAACGAAAGAAAAACAATTACGAACGAAAGTTTAATTTGTTGTTTTTTGCTTTTTATTTTGGTAGAATAAAACGGAGGTGTAAAATGAAAAGATTGGAACAAATTATTAAATTAGTATCAGAATATGAAAAGATTGATGTTAATACATTATCGGAAAAATTAAATGTATCGAAAGTAACGATTAGAAAAGATTTAGATAAATTAGAGTCAAAAGGCTTATTACACAGAGAGCATGGATATGCTGTGTTAAATAGTGGAGATGACTTAAATGTACGCTTGTCAATTAATTATGAAATTAAGAGAAAAATTGTTCAAGAAGCAGTAAAATTGGTATCAGATAATGAAACAATAATGATAGAATCTGGTTCAACCTGTGCTTTACTTGCTGAGGAAATTTGCAAGCAAAAAAGAAATGTCACTATTGTAACAAATTCATTTTTTATAGCAAATTTTGTAAGAGGTTATGATTCATGTCGTGTTATTGTTCTTGGTGGAGAGTTTCAGAAAGATTCACAGGTTACCGTAGGACCTTTATTAAAAGAAATGATACAGACTTTTCATGTGCGTCAAGCTTTTGTTGGGACAGATGGCTACGATAAAGAGATGGGCTTTACAGGAAAAGATTTAATGCGCAGTGAGGTAGTTCAATATATTTCAGCAGTGTCGGATAAAGTCATTGTGCTAACTGACTCAAGTAAATTTGATAAAAGGGGTACAGTAAGAAGATTTGCTTTAAGTCAAGTCTATGAAGTAATAACAGACGAAAAACTTTCTAAACAAAATATAGCTACATTAGAAAATGCTGGGATAATGGTTAAGGTAGTTTCGTAAGAGGTTAAGTGTATGAATCAAGATAGGAATAAACTGCTCTCTAAAATTGCTTATCTGTATTATATTGAAAACTTAAATCAGTCACAAATAGCAGCAAAATTAGGAATTTATAGAACCTCTATTAGTAGAATGTTAACAGAAGCAAGGAATGCAGGAATTGTTAAAATTGAAATAGAGAATTTTGATAGCAATATGTTTAAGTTGGAAAATTATGTAAAAGAAAAATACAGTTTGGAAAGTTTAGAAATTATTCCAAATGAATTTGATGATACTCCAACAATTTTATCTGAAAGAATTTCTCAAGTTGCAGCAGGCGTCCTTAGGAATCTAATTGATGATAATATGAAAATTGGCTTTTCTTGGGGGAAAAGTTTAAGTAATTTAGTAGATTTAATTCACAGTAAAAGTGTCCGAAATGTTCACTTCTATCCTTTAGCAGGTGGCCCTAGTCACATACACGCTAAATACCATGTGAATACACTGATTTATGAAATGTCTAGAAAATTTCATGGAGAGTGTACATTTATGAATGCAACGATTGTGCAAGAAAATAAATTGTTAGCAGATGGTATTTTGCAATCAAGATATTTTGAAGATTTGAAAAATAGTTGGAAAGATTTAGATATAGCTGTAGTCGGAATTGGTGATTTTAGCAATAAAGGAAAACATCAATGGTTAGACATGCTTACAGAGGATGACTTTAAAGAATTGACCAAAGTTAAAACTGTAGGAGAAATTTGTTGTCGATTTTTTGATTCAAAAGGTAAAGAAGTCTATGAAAACTTACAGGAAAGAACGATAGCCATCTCTTTGGAAGATTTAAAAAATATTCCTCAAAGTTTAGCTGTTGCTTACGGTGATACGAAAGTATCTTCGATTCTTTCTGTCTTGCGTGCTAATTTAGTAAATCATTTGATTACAGATAAAAATACAATTTTAAAAGTTTTGGAAGAAGATGGTGATTTTTCTTTTCGAAATATTTTATGTGAGTGAAAATGATAGACTGATTCAGTTTATCGTTTTTTATTTTTAATCATTTGCACATTTGTGCTTATATAAATAAAAATTGTTTATTTGTTGATTTTTGGATTGACAACTTTATTATGTAGTTGTATTCTATAGTTACAAAAGAAAATTTTAAAATTTCAAATGAAAAAAGCTTTTTACATAGTGAAATGAGGAGGAATTTATGGAAATTATTGTTCCAGATCAAATTATCATGGGTTTAATTTTATACGCTGGTGATGCGAAACAACATATTTATAAAGCGTTAGATTACATAAAAAACGGTACATGTGAACGGTGTGAAGAAGAAATACAGTTAGCTGATGCCGCCTTATTAGAAGCCCATAATCTACAAACAAAATTCTTGGCACAAGAAGCGTCTGGTACAAAAACGGAGATTACAGCACTTTTTGTCCATTCGCAAGATCATCTCATGACTAGTATGACGGAGATTAATTTAATCAAAGAAATTATTAGTTTGAGAAAAGAACTTCATAAAAAATAATACTAGAGTATTATCGTTGTTATTAACATAGAGGAGGAAAATATAATGGTGAAGATTGGTTTGTTTTGTGCAGCAGGATTTTCTACTGGTATGCTTGTAAATAATATGAAAATTGCAGCGCAAGCTAGTGGAGTTGAGGCAGAAATAGAGGCGTTTTCTCAGTCTAAATTAGCGGATTATGCCCCAAATCTAGATGTTGCACTGTTGGGGCCTCAAGTTGCTTATACATTAGATAAATCAAAAGAAATTTGTGATAAGTGTGATGTTCCGATAGCTGTTATTCCGATGATGGACTATGGTATGTTAGATGGGAAAAAAGTATTAGATTTGGCCCTATCTTTGATTAGTGGGTAAGAAAAGGAGATTTATTATGGCAAAGATGGATGTTCAAAAAATCATTGCACCTATGATGAAGTTTGTGAATATGCGTGGTATTATAGCTCTAAAAGATGGTATGTTAGCAATTTTGCCATTGACAGTAGTTGGTAGTTTATTCTTGATTATGGGACAATTGCCATTTGAAGGATTAAACAAGAGCATTGCTAGTGTATTTGGAGCAAATTGGACAGAGCCGTTTATGCAAGTATATTCAGGAACTTTTGCGATTATGGGTCTAATTTCTTGTTTTTCAATTGCCTATTCTTATGCTAAGAATAGCGGAGTAGAGGCTTTGCCAGCTGGGGTTCTATCTGTATCTGCATTCTTTATTTTGCTAAGATCATCTTATATCCCTAAACAAGGTGAGGCAATTGGGGATGCTATTAGTAAAGTTTGGTTTGGAGGTCAAGGAATTATCGGTGCTATCATTATAGGTTTGGTAGTAGGAAGTATTTATACCTTCCTTATAAAGAGAAAAATTGTTATTAAGATGCCAGAACAAGTTCCACAAGCTATTGCGAAACAGTTTGAAGCAATGATTCCAGCATTTGTAATTTTCTTATCTTCTATGATTGTATATATTTTAGCGAAGTCATTGACTAATGGCGGAACATTTATTGAAATGATTTATTCTGTTATTCAGGTTCCGTTGCAAGGTTTAACTGGATCGTTGTATGGTGCGATTGGAATTGCCTTCTTTATATCATTTTTGTGGTGGTTTGGTGTTCATGGGCAATCGGTAGTAAATGGAGTAGTGACAGCTCTGCTTTTATCTAATCTTGATGCTAATAAAGCTATGTTAGCCTCTGGTAATCTATCATTAGAAAATGGAGCACATATTGTTACTCAACAGTTTTTAGATTCATTTTTAATTCTATCTGGTTCAGGGATTACGTTTGGTCTTGTAGTTGCCATGCTTTTTGCAGCAAAATCAAAACAATACCAAGCCTTAGGGAAAGTAGCAGCTTTTCCAGCAATATTTAACGTAAATGAGCCAGTTGTATTTGGATTTCCGATTGTCATGAATCCAGTTATGTTTGTACCTTTCATTCTTGTTCCTGTACTTGCAGCTGTTATAGTATATGGAGCTATTGCAACAGGTTTCATGCAGCCATTTTCAGGAGTTACATTACCTTGGAGCACCCCAGCTATTATATCAGGATTTATGGTTGGTGGATGGCAAGGAGTTATTACTCAGCTGGTGATATTAGCGATGTCTACATTAGTTTATTTCCCATTCTTTAAAGTACAGGATCGTTTAGCTTGTCAGAATGAAGCATGATAATTCTAAAAAAACATTTGTGTATTATCATTAAACACACACATTTGTGCTAAAAATTAGAGAGTTAAAGTTTTTCTAGTTAAAAGCTTGAAATTTTCTAAAAAACCAGGTATTATATTTTCGAAAGAAACAAAAATATTTTCGAAAGAAAGGTGCTTATTATGGTAAATAAAGAAGTAGCAAGAACAACAATCAAGACAGAATATTTTGGCAGCCTTACTGAAAGGATGAACAAATATCGAGAAGATGTTTTAAATAAAAAACCTTATATTGATGCTGAAAGAGCAGTTCTAGCAACACGCGCTTATGATCGATATAAGGAACAACCTAATGTCCTAAAACGCGCCTATATGCTCAAAGAAATTTTGGAAAATATGACTATCTATATCGAAGAAGAATCTATGATTGCGGGAAATCAGGCTTCTTCCAATAAAGATGCTCCTATTTTTCCAGAATATACGCTAGAATTTGTTCTCAATGAGTTGGATCTTTTTGAAAAGCGTGATGGAGATGTTTTCTATATTACTGAAGAAACAAAAGAACAACTTAGAAGTATTGCTCCGTTTTGGGAAAATAATAATTTACGTGCTAGAGCTGGTGCCTTGTTACCTGAAGAAGTGTCTGTTTATATGGAAACAGGATTCTTCGGTATGGAAGGTAAGATGAATTCTGGAGATGCTCATTTAGCAGTTAACTATCAGAAACTGTTGCAATTTGGTTTAAGAGGTTTTGAAGAGCGGGCTCGTAAAGCGAAAGCAGCTCTAGATTTAACAGATCCAGCAAGTATTGATAAATATCATTTTTACGACTCTATCTTTATCGTAATCGATGCTATTAAAGTATATGCAAATCGCTTTGTTGATCTTGCTAAAAGTTTAGCCGAAAATGCAAATCCTAAACGTAAGAAAGAATTACTTGAGATTGCAGATATTTGCTCTCGAGTCCCATATGAACCGGCAACTACTTTTGCAGAAGCTATTCAATCAGTTTGGTTTATTCAATGTATTTTACAAATTGAATCTAATGGCCACTCTCTTTCATATGGTCGTTTTGATCAATATATGTATCCATATATGAAGGCTGATTTAGAAAGTGGTAAAGAAACAGAAGATAGCATTGTTGAACGTCTGACAAATCTTTGGATTAAGACAATTACAATTAATAAGGTTCGCAGTCAAGCACATACATTTTCTTCAGCAGGAAGTCCTTTATATCAAAATGTTACAATTGGTGGACAGACTCGAGATAAGAAGGATGCTGTTAACCCATTATCTTATTTGGTATTAAAATCAGTTGCACAAACCCATCTACCGCAACCTAATCTAACTGTACGTTACCATGCAGGTTTAGATGCTCGTTTCATGAATGAGTGTATTGAAGTGATGAAACTTGGTTTTGGTATGCCTGCATTTAATAATGATGAGATTATTATTCCTTCTTTTATTGCAAAAGGAGTATTGGAAGATGATGCTTATGATTACAGTGCCATTGGATGTGTTGAAACGGCAGTTCCAGGGAAATGGGGCTATCGTTGCACAGGTATGAGTTATATGAACTTCCCTAAGGTTCTACTTATCACGATGAATGATGGAATTGATCCGGCTTCGGGTAAACGGTTTGCACCAAGCTTTGGTCATTTTAAGGATATGAAGAACTTTTCTGAATTAGAAAATGCTTGGGATAAAACACTAAGATATTTGACACGAATGAGTGTTATTGTTGAAAATTCTATTGATTTATCATTGGAACGAGAAGTTCCTGATATTCTATGTTCAGCATTGACTGATGATTGTATTGGTCGTGGAAAACACCTTAAAGAAGGTGGAGCAGTATATGATTATATATCAGGTTTGCAAGTTGGAATTGCAAATTTGTCGGATTCATTAGCTGCAATTAAAAAATTGGTATTTGAGGAAGAACGTATAAGCCCAAGTCAGCTTTGGCATGCACTGGAAACAGATTATGCCGGAGAAGAAGGTAAGGTCATTCAAGAAATGTTGATTCATGATGCACCTAAGTACGGTAATGATGATGATTATGCTGACAAATTGGTTACTGCTGCTTATGACATTTATGTTGATGAAATTGCTAAATATCCTAATACACGTTATGGAAGAGGCCCTATTGGAGGAATTCGTTATTCAGGAACCTCTTCTATCTCAGCCAACGTAGGACAGGGACGTGGAACATTAGCAACTCCAGATGGACGCAACGCGGGTACACCGTTAGCAGAGGGTTGTTCACCATCACATAATATGGATCAACACGGTCCTACATCTGTTTTAAAATCTGTTTCAAAATTACCAACAGATGAAATCGTAGGTGGGGTTCTCTTAAATCAGAAAGTAAATCCTCAAACGTTAGCCAAAGAAGAAGATAAATTAAAACTAATTGCTTTGTTACGAACATTCTTTAATCGTTTACATGGGTACCATATTCAATACAATGTTGTTTCCAGAGAGACGTTGATTGACGCTCAGAAACATCCTGAAAAACACAGAGACTTAATTGTTCGTGTTGCAGGATACTCTGCATTCTTCAATGTTCTTTCTAAGGCAACCCAAGATGATATTATAGGACGTACTGAGCATACATTTTAAAATAAAGAGGTTCTTTTTATGGAATTTATGCTTGACACATTAAATTTAGATGAGATTAAAAAGTGGTCTGAAATTTTACCGCTAGCTGGGGTAACTTCAAATCCCACTATTGCCAAAAGAGAGGGTTCTATTAATTTTTTTGAACGAATCAAAGATGTAAGAGAATTGATTGGCTCTACACCCTCTATTCATGTTCAGGTGATTTCTCAAGATTTTGAAGGCATCTTAAAGGATGCTCATGAAATTCGGAGACAAGCAGGAGATGATATATTTATCAAAGTACCTGTTACTCCAGCTGGATTACGTGCAATAAAGGTGCTAAAAAAAGAGGGCTACCATATCACTGCAACAGCTATTTATACAGTTATTCAGGGATTATTAGCTATCGAAGCAGGAGCGGATTACCTAGCTCCATATTATAATAGAATGGAAAATCTGAACATTGATTCAAATTCTGTCATTCGTCAATTAGCTCTTGCTATTGATAGACAGAACTCTCATAGTAAGATTTTAGCCGCATCCTTTAAAAATGTAGCACAAGTAAATAATGCTTTAGCTGCAGGTGCGCATGCTGTTACAGCAGGGGCAGATGTTTTTGAATCGGCTTTCGCCATGCCATCTATCCAAAAGGCGGTTGATGATTTTTCTGACGATTGGTTTGTTATTCAAAATAGTCGTTCCATTTAGATAGAGAGGAAATACATATGAGAATTTTTGCTAGCCCTTCTAGATATATTCAAGGGGAAAATGCCTTGTTTGAAAATGCCAAATCAATATTGGATTTGGGAAATCGTCCTATTCTATTATGCGATCGATTGGTTTATGATATTGTTGGAAAACGATTTGAAGATTACCTACATAGGTATGGTTTCCATATTGTTCTAGCCCAGTTTAATGGTGAAGCTTCTGACAATGAAATCAATCGAGTTGTTGCCTTAGCTGAGAAAGAAAATTGTGATAGTATTATCGGGCTTGGTGGTGGAAAGACGATTGATAGTGCAAAAGCTATTGCAGATTTGATTGAAAAGCCTGTTATTATCGCTCCAACAATTGCATCGACAGACGCACCTGTATCTGCTTTATCTGTTATTTATACAGATGAAGGTGCATTTGATCATTATCTATTTTATTCTAAAAATCCAGATTTAGTTTTGGTTGATACAAAAGTTATTTCACAAGCTCCTAAGCGTTTATTAGCGTCTGGTATTGCAGATGGTTTAGCAACTTGGGTTGAGGCGCGTGCGGTTATGCAGGCAAATGGAAAAACTATGTTGGGACAACAGCAAACGTTGGCTGGAGTTGCAATTGCGAAGAAATGTGAAGAAACGCTGTTTGCAGATGGTTTACAGGCTATGGCAGCTTGTGAAGCTAAAGTGGTGACACCAGCATTAGAAAATATTGTTGAAGCTAATACTTTATTGAGTGGCCTAGGTTTTGAAAGTGGAGGATTAGCTGCGGCGCATGCAATTCATAATGGTTTTACTGCATTGACAGGTGACATTCATCATTTAACACATGGTGAAAAAGTAGCTTATGGAACTTTGGTACAACTATTATTGGAAAATAGACCTAAAGAAGAACTTGATAAGTATATTGAGTTTTACAAAAAAATTGGTATGCCAACAACTTTAAAAGAAATGCATTTAGATCAAGTTGGATATGATGATTTAATAAAAGTTGGTAAACAAGCAACTATGGAGGGTGAGACAATCCATCAGATGCCGTTTAAGATTTCGCCTTCAGATGTTGCTCAAGCTATCATCGCTGTAGACGCCTATGTAAATTCAAAATAAACAATAAGGACTACTGTTTTCCAAATGGTAGTCTTTTATTGATCCTCGTATTGAATCCGACGCTCTTCATAAATTAAAAAGCGACACAGGTTGTCGGCTATTTATTGTAAATACATTAATTAGCATTCCAGTTTTATCTTCGGTCTAAAATCAGTATTTTATGTTATAAGAGATAAGCTTCTTGTTTTGCTCTTTGATTTCCCGCATAACAATAAGATAAAAAAGTGAGTGATAGAGCAATCCATAGTCATCAAAATTAATGAGATACAGTATACAGTTTTTTCTTTTAACACATTTCAAATTCCCTCAAAAATGGTATAATAGTAACATCACAAAATTGGAGAGAGACCATGAGTTTTTACAATCATAAAGAAATTGAGCCTAAGTGGCAGGGCTACTGGGCAGAACATCATACATTTAAGACAGGAACAGATGCATCAAAACCGAAGTTTTATGCGCTTGACATGTTCCCTTATCCGTCTGGAGCGGGTCTGCACGTAGGGCACCCAGAAGGCTATACAGCGACAGACATCCTCAGTCGTTTCAAACGTGCGCAAGGCTACAATGTCCTTCACCCAATGGGGTGGGATGCTTTTGGTTTGCCTGCAGAGCAATACGCTATGGATACTGGTAATGACCCAGCAGAATTTACGGCGGAGAACATTGCCAACTTCAAACGCCAAATCAATGCGCTTGGCTTCTCTTACGACTGGGATCGTGAAGTCAATACAACAGATCCAAACTACTACAAGTGGACTCAATGGATTTTCACTAAGCTTTACGAAAAAGGCTTGGCCTATGAAGCGGAAGTACCAGTAAACTGGGTTGAGGAATTGGGAACAGCCATCGCCAACGAAGAAGTTCTTCCAGATGGAACATCTGAGCGTGGAGGTTATCCAGTTGTCCGCAAACCAATGCGCCAATGGATGCTCAAAATCACGGCCTATGCAGAGCGTTTGCTCAATGACTTAGATGAACTAGATTGGCCAGAGTCTATCAAGGACATGCAACGCAACTGGATTGGGAAGTCAACTGGTGCCAATGTAACCTTCAAGGTTAAGGGAACTGATAAGGAATTTACTGTCTTTACCACTCGTCCTGATACCCTTTTCGGCGCGACTTTCACTGTTTTGGCTCCTGAGCATGAACTAGTAGATGCCATCACAAGCACAGAGCAAGCAGAGGCAGTAGCAAACTACAAACACCAAGCTAGCCTCAAATCTGACTTGGCTCGTACAGACCTTGCCAAAGAAAAAACAGGGGTTTGGACTGGTGCTTATGCTATTAACCCTGTCAATGGTAAGGAAATTCCAATCTGGATTGCCGACTACGTATTGTCTAGCTATGGAACAGGTGCTGTCATGGCTGTGCCTGCCCACGATCAACGTGACTGGGAATTTGCCAAACAATTTGGTCTTCCAATCGTCGAAGTACTTGAAGGTGGAAACGTTGAAGAAGCTGCCTACACAGAAGATGGACTTCACGTTAATTCAGACTTCCTAGATGGACTCAACAAAGAAGACGCTATTGCCAAGATTGTGGCTTGGTTGGAAGAAAAAGGCTGTGGACAAGAGAAGGTTACCTACCGTCTCCGCGACTGGCTCTTTAGCCGTCAACGTTACTGGGGTGAACCAATCCCAATCATTCATTGGGAAGATGGAACTTCAACAGCTGTCCCTGAAAGTGAATTGCCACTTGTCTTGCCTGTAACCAAGGATATCCGTCCTTCGGGTACTGGTGAAAGTCCACTAGCTAACTTGACAGACTGGCTTGAAGTGACTCGTGAAGATGGCGTCAAAGGTCGTCGTGAAACCAATACTATGCCACAATGGGCAGGTTCAAGCTGGTACTACCTCCGCTATATTGATCCACACAATACTGAGAAATTGGCTGATGAGGACCTTCTCAAACAATGGTTGCCAGTAGATATCTACGTTGGTGGTGCAGAGCATGCTGTTCTTCATTTGCTTTACGCTCGTTTCTGGCATAAATTCCTCTATGACCTCGGTGTTGTTCCGACTAAGGAACCATTCCAAAAACTCTTTAACCAAGGAATGATTTTGGGAACAAGCTACCGTGACCACCGTGGGGCTCTTGTGGCAACTGATAAGGTTGAAAAACGTGACGGTTCTTTCTTCCATGTGGAAACAGGGGAAGAGTTGGAGCAAGCGCCAGCCAAGATGTCTAAATCGCTCAAGAACGTTGTCAACCCAGACGATGTGGTGGAACAATACGGTGCCGACACCCTTCGTGTCTATGAAATGTTTATGGGACCACTTGATGCTTCAATCGCTTGGTCAGAAGAAGGTCTGGAAGGAAGCCGTAAGTTCCTTGACCGTGTTTACCGTTTGATTACAAGTAAGGAAATTATTGCGGAAAACAATGGTGCTCTTGACAAGGTTTATAACGAAACCGTTAAAGCTGTCACAGAACAAATTGAGTCCCTCAAATTCAACACAGCTATTGCCCAACTCATGGTCTTTGTCAATGCGGCTAACAAGGAAGACAAGCTCTATGTGGACTACGCCAAAGGATTTATCCAATTGATTGCCCCATTTGCGCCTCACTTGGCAGAAGAACTCTGGCAAACTGTTGCAGCAACAGGTGAGTCAATCTCTTACGTGGCTTGGCCAACATGGGACGAAAGCAAATTGGTTGAAGACGAAATCGAAATCGTCGTCCAAATCAAAGGTAAAGTCCGTGCCAAACTCATGGTCGCTAAAGACCTATCACGCGAAGAATTGCAAGAAATTGCTCTAGCTGATGAAAAAGTCAAGGCAGAAATTGACGGTAAGGACATCGTGAAAGTAATTGCGGTACCGAACAAGCTTGTCAACATTGTTGTGAAATAAGATAGGAATCCTTCAGAGTAGAATCTGGGGGATTTTTTATTTGACAGGAAGTTTCTGTTTTGTTAATATGATTAACAAAGGAAAGAGAGATTATGGATAAAAAAGAATTTATTGCATTTAATAATCGTTTCAATAGATTTATTTTAGCGTTTGACCAGTTAAAAAAAAATCAACATAAAAGTGGTGTTGAAAAATCCATTACGTTGAATGAGGTACATTTGATTGTTGTGATTGGGAAAAATCAGCCCTTAAATCTAGTAAAATTATCTGAATTATTAGAAGTTTCAAGAAGTGCAATAACTCAAAGTGTTAGGAGATTGATTCAAAAAAATTTAGTTGTTTTTGATTTTGATCCGAATAATGGGAAAAATAAATATTTGAGATTAACTGAAAAAGGCATCGAAATTTTTAAAATCCATAAGGAGCAACAAGAATATATTGAAAAATCAATCTTTTCAGTTTTAAACAACTATAGCGAGGTGGAACTTCAAACAGTTGTGAAATTGATGGATGATATTGAAAAGGTGTGGGGAGAATTACCGTGGTAAAAGTCACGGTAAATTTCAAATATAATTGTTAAGCAAATTAACAAAAAGGAGAAGATATGACTGTAAACATAGAACTGATTTCACAAACAGATTTAGCGGATGAATCTTTTTATATTGCTATTAATGGTTTAGAACCAAGGGCAATGTATTGTGTAGAAATGTACCTGTCTGACTATTACTGTATAAATGCTCCCTTGCTTTTAGATCATGATGTTATATGGAAATCAACCGCAATTTTTTTATCTGATCAGGACGGTATGATTGATACCTCTCAGACAGCATCTATTTCGGGATCTTATAAAGGAGTTTCAGAAATGGGATTATTCTTTAATGCGAAACCGTTGAAGAATAGGAAAAGGAGATTACCGAGTTCTCTTGATAGAATTCCATTACGAGATTGTTTTGGTGTTGAAATTAAAATCAGGCTGGGGAAAGATATGGTCGCGGAGCAAAGTTTTGTAAGGCGTTATATGAATCTGGGAGTAAGATATCAAGATATCTATGACAAGCATTTTCAAGGTCGATTATTTTATGATGAAAAGTTAAGAAGGGCGCCAGCCGTGATTATTGTTAGCGGTAGTGAGGGAAGAATTGAAAAAGCTCAGAATATTGCCCAACTTTTATCTTCTAGAGGCTATATTTGTCTTGCAATAGCTTATTTTGGTTTAGAGGGATTACCCCAAAATTTAGAACGAATTTCAATAGAATGTCTGGAGGAAGCGAAAGATTTTCTATATCATCATCCTCAAGTTGATAATACAAAAATAGGAATATATGGTCGCTCTAAAGGAGCAGAGCTTGTTCTGGCTGGACAAAGTATTTTGAAAGATGTGCAATGTTTGGTACTCAATTCCCCCTCAAATGTAATATTTGAGGGAATAAAGGGAAAACTCAACTCTCATTCATCTTCTTGGACATATTTACAAAAAGAACTTCCGTATCAAAAATTTCAGTTAGGAAATTATTTGTTAAACAAGTTTTTTGGAAAACATATTCCTGAAGATAGTAGGGCTCAGATTGATGTGAGTAAAATTTCCTCTCCTTTATTATTACTAGGAAGCGATGTTGATGAAATATGGAATGCATCATCCGCGATAGATGATATCATTTCACATTATAAAGGGGAATCCATTTTGTTTAAAAAATACCATGAAACAGGGCATATGTTGACGATTGCTTATCAACCGAATCATCGTTATAGAAAAGATTGGCGCTTATTAATGAAAGAAAGTGTAGACTCTTGGTTTGCTACGATAAATTTTTTTGATACACATCTGAAAAATTTGTAGATAGTGCTGAACCGTAATAGTCCTAACTAAGATAAAAACACAGTTCTGGTTGGTAGTCCAGTATACAAAAGCAAACACTAAAACAAGAGAAATTTGAATACAAACAGTAAAAAATAGAGAGAAGCATAAGGGGCATTACCTCACTCGTTCCCATATTTGATTATTCCTCCATAAAGTGGATGGATGATTTTTATAAGAGGAGTTTGCATTATTGAATAGAAAACCAAGTGTTTCCTAAAATTTTCATTGAGATATGTTATACTATATTCAATAAGTGAATAAGGAGAATGCTATGCCAGTAAATGAATATGGTCAGATAATTGGCGAGTCTTTAGTCGGTCACACGTCTGGTAAATTACCTGCTATTGATTTCTTAGAAGGGCGTTATGCTCGAATAGAAGCTCTTTCAGTGGAAAAGCATGCGGAGGATTTGCTAGCTGTTTATGGCTCTGATACGCCTCGGGAGATGTGGACCTACCTCTTTCAGGAACCGGTGGCAGACAGAGAGGAACTGGTTACTCTTTTAAATCAGATGTTGGCTCGTAAGGACCGTTTTTACTATGCAATCATAGACAAGGCAACTGGTAAGGCTTTGGGAACTTTTTCTCTCATGCGTATTGACCAGAATAACCGAGTAATAGAAGTGGGAGCTGTCACTTTTTCTCCAAAACTCAGGGGGACACGGATAGGAACAGAAGCCCAGTATCTCTTGGCTTGCTATGTCTTTGAGGAGCTTAACTATCGTCGCTATGAGTGGAAATGCGATGCCTTAAATCTGCCATCCAGACGAGCAGCGGAACGTTTGGGCTTTATTTATGAAGGAACCTTCCGTCAGGCAGTGGTTTATAAGGGACGGACGAGGGATACGGATTGGTTGTCTATGATTGATAAGGACTGGCCTCAAGTCAAAGCTCGTTTAGAAACATGGTTACGTCCTGAAAATTTTGATAAAAATGGACAGCAGTACAAGAGCTTGAGAGAGCTTTAAGAGGTGTTGACATGATAACCATTAGAAAGCAAGAAATTGTCAAGCTAGAGGATGTTTTGCATCTCTATCAGGCTGTCGGTTGGACAAATTATACCCATCAACCAGAGATGCTGGAGCAGGCCTTATCTCATTCATTAGCGATTTATGTGGCACTTGATGGCGATGCTGTGGTGGGCTTGATTCGTTTGGTTGGAGATGGATTCTCATCAGTATTGGTTCAGGATTTAATTGTTTTACCAATCTATCAGCGTCAAGGGATTGGTAGCGCTTTGATGAAAGAGGCTTTAGAGGATTACAAAGATGCCTATCAAGTCCAGCTGGTGACAGAACAGACAGAAAAAAACGTGGGATTTTATCGTTCTATGGGGTTTGAAACTTTATCCACCTATGATTGTACAGGAATGATTTGGGTAAACAGAGAAAAATAACAAAACTTGTTTTTCTTAAGCAAAGTTTAAGGCTGGTCTAGTATCATATAGTCATTAAATAAAGACCTCCTAACTTTATTTAATGAAATCCTAAAACTTTTTTTCATCATAATCTCCTAATGAAGTCACCCAATCAGGTGACTTTTTTTCGTGGTGAGGTGATGGTGATAGAAATTTTTTGCAAAATAGTAAAATTTGAGAAAAGTTAAGCTAGTTTTAAGCTTTGTCTTGTATCATATAGTTATTAAATAAAGACCTCCTAACTTTATTTAATAAAATCCTAAACTTTTCTTTTTCATAATAATCTCCCTTAACTCCACCCAATCAGGTGGAGTTTTTTGGCTCTATTTCAGGCTTTTGGGGACTATTCTAAAAATCATTTTTCGATATTTTTCGGTATTTTTCGGATTTTTGTCGGGGAATTGGCGGGGACTTTTTGAGATTTTGTCGGGGATTTTTTAGCGAATATGACTAAGAAATAGGCTTGCTGTTACTTCAGCTACTTCAAACTCAATTTGATTGTAAGTGACTGTTAATTGAAGGACTGGAACTGCTGTAATAATGATTTTGCTTGTCCAGTAGTGGCGTATTAAATGAGGAGTGACATGTAAGATTGTCTATTCGTTTACTAAATCAAAATTTCTATGAAATTGATAGAATCCCTAACTTTCTCTTAAACTTGAAAGTCTTGTTGTAAAGTGGTTAAAGCTTGAGAAGCTGAGGATGGTAAAGTTTTGACAAATTTTGTGAACTGTGGGATAATGGAGAAGAATTAAGGATTAGTTCTATATCATGGACTAGAAAAGACCCCAAGCTAACTTCCACATTAAGCTTGGGGTCTTTTTTGACACTATCTATCTTTGTTTAGCCATTTATCGACTAAGCGAAGAACAACACCGACCACAATTGGTCCGATGATAGTTTTAAGGATTAGTTCCATCATGGGCTATCTCACCTCCTTTCGTAGGCGGTGTAGCAGTGCCGTAGAATATTATACCACATAAGTGCTAAACTCGGGAGTCATCCAATTAGGTGGAGTTTTTTGGCTCTATTTCAGGCTTTTCGGGAGTTTTCTAAACATCATTTTCCGATAACTTTCGCAATCTTGAACGTCTTGTAGTACAGAGGTTCAAGAGGATATAAACCTTTGACAAATTTTGTGAACTATGGGATAATAAAAGGGAATTAAGTATTGTGTCTATATCATAGGCTAGAAAAGACCCCAAGCTCACGTCCAAATAAGCTTGGGGTCTTTTTGACACTATTTGTCCTTGTTTAGCCATTTATCGACTAAGCGAAGAACGACACCGACCACAATTGGTCCGATGATAGTTTTAAGTATTGTATCCATCATGGGCTAATTCACCTCCTTTCGTAGGCGGTGTAGCAGTGCCGAACAATATTATACCACATAAGTGCTAAACTCGGGAGGCACCAATCCAGTGGCTTTTTTGTTTGTGGCTTGGATTTTTTGATATAATAGAGCCATGAGTAGAATTTTAGATAATGAGATAATGGGGGATGAGGAGTTAGTAGAACGCACGCTCCGTCCTCAGTATTTACGTGAATATATTGGGCAGGACAAGGTCAAGGACCAGCTCCAAATCTTTATCGAAGCTGCCAAAATGCGGGATGAAGCGCTGGATCATGTGCTCTTATTTGGACCTCCAGGCTTGGGGAAAACGACAATGGCTTTTGTTATTGCCAACGAACTAGGTGTCAATCTCAAGCAGACTTCGGGTCCAGTCATTGAAAAAGCTGGTGATCTAGTAGCGATTTTGAATGACTTAGAGCCTGGGGATGTCCTTTTTATTGATGAAATTCATCGCTTGCCCATGTCTGTGGAAGAGGTGCTTTATAGTGCCATGGAGGACTTCTACATTGATATCATGATTGGTGCTGGTGAAGGCAGTCGCAGTGTTCATTTGGAGTTGCCACCTTTTACCTTGATTGGTGCGACGACTCGGGCTGGTATGCTCTCAAATCCACTACGGGCACGTTTTGGGATTACAGGTCATATGGAGTATTATGCCCATGCTGATTTGACAGAAATTGTTGAGCGGACGGCAGATATTTTTGAGATGGAAATCACTCATGAGGCAGCATCCGAGCTGGCCTTGCGTAGTCGAGGAACCCCTCGTATTGCCAATCGTCTCCTCAAGCGCGTGCGCGATTTTGCCCAGATTATGGGAAATGGGGTTATCGATGATGTTATTACCGATAAGGCTTTGACCATGCTGGATGTTGACCATGAAGGTTTGGACTATGTGGATCAAAAAATCCTTCGAACCATGATTGAGATGTACGGTGGTGGTCCTGTTGGTCTAGGAACTCTTTCTGTTAACATAGCAGAAGAGCGTGAGACTGTCGAAGACATGTATGAGCCCTACTTGATTCAAAAAGGTTTTATCATGCGGACACGGTCTGGACGGGTGGCGACTGCTAAGGCATATGATCATTTAGGTTATGAATACAATGAAAAATGAGCAAGAAATTATAGAGGCTTTTAGAGAAAATCCGGATATGATGGCTATTCTGACCATCATCCGTAACCTTGGTTTGAAAGATTCTTGGTTGGCGGCAGGTTCTGTCAGAAATTTTATCTGGAATCTCTTGTCAGACAAATCCCCTTTTGACTGTGAAACAGATGTAGATGTGATTTTCTTTGATCCAGATATTTCTTATGAGGAAACCTTGTCTCTAGAGAAAAAGTTGAGAGCGGATTTTCCTCAGTACCAGTGGGAGTTGAAAAATCAAGTCTATATGCACCAGCACAGTCCTCACACTGCTCCCTATAGCAGCTCTTGTGATGCTATGAGTAAGTATCCAGAACGGTGTACGGCAGTTGGACTGCGCTTGAATGAAAAATCCGATTTTGAACTCTATGCACCTTATGGTTTGGAGGATATTTTGAATTTTCAAGTTCGTCCAACTCCTCATTTTTTAGAGAATGAAGACCGAATGGAACTTTATCGAACACGTCTATCCAAGAAAAATTGGCAGGAGAAATGGAAAAATTTGATTTTTAAAAATACTTAAGGAAACTTTAAGCTAGGAAGTGTATACTAAGTTCATAAGTTAAGAAGACCTTAACTTAAACTCCTAAAACTTTTTCATAATAATCTCCCTATAAAAAATAAAGTCGCCAAATCAGGCGGCTTATTTTTTTGGAAATGGGCTTTGTGCCTGAGAATAATACTCAATGAAAATCAAAGAGCAAACTAGGAAGCTAGCCGCAGGCTGTACTTGAGTACGGCAAGGTGAAGCTGACATGGTTTGAAGAGATTTTCGAAGAGTATAAATAGCTTAGTGATAGAAGAAAATAGGGAAATATGGTATAATGAAACGATAGATTTTTGAATAGGAATAAGATCATGTTTGGATTTTTTAAGAAAGATAAGGCTGTGGAAGTAGAGGTTCCGACACAGGTTCCTGCTCATATCGGCATCATTATGGATGGCAATGGCCGTTGGGCTAAAAAACGTATGCAACCGCGAGTTTTTGGACACAAGGCGGGCATGGAAGCATTGCAAACTGTGACCAAGGCAGCCAACAAACTGGGCGTTAAGGTTATTACGGTCTATGCTTTTTCTACGGAAAATTGGACCCGTCCAGATCAGGAAGTCAAGTTTATCATGAACTTGCCAGTAGAGTTTTATGATAATTATGTTCCAGAACTACATGCGAATAATGTTAAGATTCAAATGATTGGGGAAACGGACCGCCTGCCTAAGCAAACTTTTGAAGCTCTGACCAAGGCTGAGGAATTGACTAAGAACAACACAGGTTTGATTCTTAATTTTGCCCTCAACTATGGTGGACGTGCTGAGATTACACAGGCTCTTAAGTTGATTTCTCAGGATGTTTTAGATGCCAAAATCAACCCAGGGGACATCACAGAGGAATTGATTGGCAACTATCTCTTCACCCAGCATTTGCCTAAGGACTTACGAGATCCGGACTTGATTATCCGGACTAGTGGGGAATTGCGTTTGAGTAATTTCCTTCCATGGCAGGGAGCCTATAGTGAGCTCTATTTTACGGACACCTTGTGGCCTGATTTTGACGAGACAGCCTTGCAGGAAGCCATTCTTGCCTACAATCGTCGTCATCGCCGATTTGGAGGAGTTTAGGAGGAAATATGACACAGGATTTACAGAAAAGAACCTTGTTTGCAGGAATTGCCCTGGCTATTTTCCTACCGATTTTGATGATTGGGGGACTCTTGCTTCAGATAGCAATTGGAATCATAGCTATGCTAGCCATGCATGAACTTTTGAAGATGAGAGGTCTAGAGACCATGACGATGGAGGGCCTCTTGACCCTCTTTGCAACCTTTGCCTTGACCATTCCCTTGGAGAATTACCTGACTTTTTTGCCAGTTGATGGGAATGTGGTTGCCTATAGTGTTTTGATTTCAATCATGTTAGGAACGACCGTTTTTAGCAAGTCTTATACAATTGAAGATGCTGTTTTCCCGCTTGCTATGAGTTTCTATGTGGGCTTTGGTTTTAATGCTCTATTAGATGCTAGAATTGCAGGTTTAGATAAGGCATTATTAGCCTTGTGTATTGTTTGGGCAACAGACAGTGGTGCCTATCTTGTTGGGATGAACTATGGGAAACGAAAATTAGCTCCGACAGTTTCTCCAAATAAAACCTTTGAAGGTGCCTTGGGTGGTATTTTAGGTGCTATTTTAGTAACCATCATCTTTATGATAGTTGACAGTACAGTCGCTCTTCCGTATGGAATTTACAAGATGTCAGTCTTTGCTATTTTCTTTAGTGCGGCTGGACAATTTGGTGATTTACTAGAAAGTTCGATCAAGCGTCATTTTGGTGTCAAAGATTCTGGGAAATTTATCCCTGGGCATGGTGGTGTTTTGGATCGTTTCGATAGTATGTTGCTTGTATTTCCAATCATGCACTTATTTGGACTCTTTTAATCAAAAGACGGAGGAAATACTATGCTCGGAATTTTAACCTTTATTCTGGTTTTCGGGATTATTGTGGTGGTGCACGAGTTCGGGCACTTCTACTTTGCTAAGAAATCAGGGATTCTAGTGCGTGAATTTGCTATCGGTATGGGGCCTAAAATCTTTGCTCATATTGGCAAGGATGGAACGGCCTATACCATTCGCATCTTGCCTCTGGGTGGCTATGTTCGCATGGCCGGTTGGGGTGATGATACAACTGAAATTAAGACAGGGACTCCTGTCAGTTTGACGCTTACTGATGACGGTAAGGTTAAACGCATCAATCTCTCAGGTAAAAAATTGGATCAAACAGCCCTCCCTATGCAGGTGACCCAGTTTGATTTTGAAGATAAGCTCTTTATCAAGGGATTGGTTCTGGAAGAAGAAAAAACATTTGCAGTGGATCACGATGCAACGGTTGTGGAAGCAGATGGTACTGAGGTTCGGATTGCACCTTTAGATGTTCAATATCAAAATGCGACTATCTGGGGGAAACTGATTACCAATTTTGCAGGTCCTATGAACAACTTTATCTTAGGTGTCGTTGTTTTCTGGATTTTAATCTTCATGCAGGGTGGTGTCAGAGATGTTGACACTAATCAGTTTCATGTCATGCCTCAAGGGGCTTTGGCTAAGGTAGGAGTACCAGAAACGGCACAAATTACCAAGATTGGCTCACATGAGATTAGCAACTGGGAAAGTTTGATTCAGGCTGTGGAATCAGAAACCAAAGATAAGACAGCCCCGACCTTGGATGTGACTATTTCTGAAAATGGTAGTGACAAACAAGTCACTGTTACTCCGGAAGAAAGTCAAGGCCGTTACCTTCTAGGTGTTCAACCGGGGATTAAGTCAGATTTTCTATCTATGTTTGTAGGTGGATTTACAACTGCTGCTGACTCGGCCCTCCGAATTCTATCAGCACTGAAAAATTTGATTTTCCAACCGGATTTGAACAAGCTAGGTGGACCTGTTGCCATCTTTAAGGCAAGTAGTGATGCCGCTAAAAATGGAATTGAGAACGTCTTGTACTTCTTGGCAATGATTTCCATCAATATCGGGATTTTTAATCTTATTCCGATTCCAGCCCTGGATGGTGGTAAGATTGTGCTCAATATCCTAGAAGCCATCCGCCGCAAACCATTAAAACAAGAAATTGAAACTTATGTCACCTTGGCCGGAGTGGTCATCATGGTTGTCTTGATGATTGCTGTGACCTGGAATGACATCATGCGACTCTTTTTTAGATAATCGAGGAATATTATGAAACAAAGTAAAATGCCTATCCCAACGCTTCGCGAAATGCCAAGCGATGCTCAAGTTATCAGCCATGCTCTTATGTTGCGAGCTGGTTATGTTCGTCAAGTTTCAGCAGGTGTTTATTCTTACCTACCACTTGCCAACCGTGTGATTGAAAAAGCTAAAAATATCATGCGCCAAGAATTTGATAAGATTGGTGCCGTTGAGATGTTGGCTCCTGCCCTTCTCAGTGCAGAGTTGTGGCGCGAATCAGGTCGTTATGAAACTTATGGTGAAGACCTTTACAAGCTAAAAAACCGTGAAAAATCAGACTTTATCCTAGGTCCAACTCACGAAGAAACCTTTACAGCTATTGTCCGTGATTCTGTTAAGTCTTACAAGCAATTGCCACTCAACCTTTACCAAATCCAGCCTAAGTATCGTGATGAAAAACGCCCACGTAATGGACTTCTTCGTACACGTGAGTTTATCATGAAGGATGCTTATAGTTTCCACGCTAACTATGATAGCTTGGACAGTGTTTATGATGAGTATAAGGCTGCTTATGAGCGTATTTTCACTCGTAGTGGTTTAGACTTTAAGGCTATTATTGGTGACGGTGGAGCCATGGGTGGTAAGGATAGCCAAGAATTTATGGCCATTACACCTGCTCGTACAGACCTTGACCGCTGGGTTGTCTTGGACAAGTCGGTTGCCTCATTTGACGAAATTCCTACAGAAGTGCAAGAAGAAATCAAGGCAGAATTGCTCAAATGGATGGTTTCTGGTGAAGATACGATTGCTTACTCAAGTGAATCTAGCTATGCGGCCAACTTGGAAATGGCAACAAACGAGTACAAACCAAGCAACCGTGTTGTCGCTGAAGAAGAAGTGACTCGTGTTGCAACACCAGATGTTAAATCAATCGATGAAGTTGCAGCCTTTCTCAATGTTCCAGAAGAACAAACGATTAAAACCCTCTTCTACATGGCAGATGGTGAGCTTGTTGCAGCCCTTCTAGTTGGAAATGATCAACTCAACGAAGTCAAGTTGAAAAACCATTTGGGAGCAGATTTCTTCGACGTTGCTAGCGAAGAAGAAGTAGCGAATCTTATTCAAGCAGGGTTCGGTTCACTTGGACCAGTTGGTTTGCCAGAGAATGTTAAAATCATTGCAGACCGTAAGGTGCAAGATGTTCGCAATGCAGTGGTCGGCGCTAACGAAGATGGCTACCACTTGACTGGTGTGAACCCAGGCCGTGATTTTACTGCAGAATATGTGGATATCCGTGAAGTTCGTGAGGGTGAAATTTCCCCAGACGGGCAAGGTGTCCTTAACTTTGCGCGTGGTATCGAAATTGGTCACATCTTCAAACTTGGCACTCGCTATTCAGCAAGCATGGGAGCAGATGTTTTGGATGAAAATGGCCGTGCTGTGCCAATTATCATGGGATGTTACGGTATCGGTGTCAGCCGTCTCCTTTCAGCAGTGATGGAGCAACACGCTCGCCTCTTTGTTAACAAAACGCCAAAAGGTGAATACCGTTACGCTTGGGGAATCAACTTCCCTAAAGAATTGGCACCATTTGATGTGCACTTGATCACTGTCAATGTCAAGGATGATGAAGCGCAAGCCTTGACAGAAAAGCTTGAAGCAAGCTTGATGGGAGCTGGTTACGAAGTCTTGACAGATGACCGTAACGAACGTGTCGGAGTTAAATTCAGTGATAGCGACTTGATTGGTCTTCCAATCCGTATTACTGTTGGGAAGAAAGCAGCCGATGGTATCGTAGAAGTGAAGATTAAAGCGACTGGTGATACCATCGAGGTTCATGCAGATAACGTGCTTGAAACGCTTGAAATTCTCAGCAAGAAATAAAAACTATAATCAGAAGAAAAACAAGGAAAAAATGTAACTAGTTTTTACCTTGTTTTTTCTGTATAATGGGAAAAATGAGTAGATAAAGAGGTAAATGTATGCTAAGATTTCCAAAGGATTTTGTCTGGGGATCCTCTACTTCTGGACCACAAACGGAAGGACGTGTAGCTGGTGACGGTAAGGGAGATAATCTCTGGGATTATTGGTACCAAGTAGAGCCGAATCGTTACTATAATGGGATTGGTCCAGATAAGACATCGACCTTTTATGAAAATTGGGAAAAGGATATTGAGCTACTGTTAGAAACTGGTCACACGGCTTTTCGGACTTCTATTCAGTGGTCACGGATTTTTCCACAAGGATGTGGGGAAGTCAATCCTCAAGGTGTAGACTTTTACCGTAAGGTTTTTGAGGCTATTAAGGCTAAAGGGATTCGTCTTTTAGTCAATCTTTATCATTTTGATTTGCCTTTTGCCCTTCAAGAGGATGGTGATGGTTGGGAAAATAAGGCGACTGTCTCAGCCTATGAAGACTATGCTCGTTTTTGTTTTGAGACTTATGGAGATTTAGTGGATCAATGGATTACCTTTAACGAGCCAATCGTTCCAGTAGAATTTGGCTATTTTTACGATGCCCATTATCCACATAAGGTGGATGCAGAGGCAGCCGTTAAAGTAGCTTATCATACACAATTGGCCAGCAGTCGAGCGGTCAAGGCCTGTCATGAACTCTTGCCTGATGCTAAGATTGGGATTGTCTTAAACTTGACACCCGCTTATCCACGTAGCCAGCATCCTGCTGATGTCAATGGTGCTCGTATTGCGGACCTTTTTCAGACCCAATCTTTCTTAGATCCGTCTGTTTTGGGGACTTATCCACAGGAGTTGGTAGAAATCTTGCATGAACACGGCCTCTTGCCTGATGCTACAGAGGAGGAGTTGGAGCTCATTCGTGACAATACGGTGGACTTCCTTGGTGTCAACTACTATCAACCTTTGCGTGTTATGGCGCCTCGATTTGCGAAGCATCCAGAGAGTCCACTCTTACCAGAACATTTTTACGAGCCTTATGTGATGCCTGG
Source organism: Streptococcus sp. 3109 (assembly GCF_013276905.1). Taxonomy (NCBI): domain Bacteria; kingdom Bacillati; phylum Bacillota; class Bacilli; order Lactobacillales; family Streptococcaceae; genus Streptococcus; species Streptococcus sp. 3109. Next base: position 39,114 of record NZ_VMLY01000004.1, read on the forward strand.
ACGTAAAATCAATCCTCATCGTGGCTGGGAGATTTATGAGCAAGGGATTTATGACATCGCCCAAAATATCAAGGAAAATTATGGCAATATTGAGTGGATGTTGACAGAGAATGGTATGGGTGTTGAAGGGGAAGAAAAATTCCGTGAGAATGGAATGATTCAAGATGATTACCGTATTGACTTTGTAAAAGGTCATCTTCGTGAACTGCACCGTGCCATTGAAGACGGAGCCAATTGTAAGGGCTACTTGATTTGGACCTTTATCGATTGCTGGTCATGGCTCAACAGCTATAAAAATCGCTATGGTTTGGTCGAATTAGACTTGGAAACACAAGAACGTCGTCTGAAAAAATCAGGGCACTGGTTCAAGGAACTAAGTGATAATAATGGATTTTAAAAAAGACTCTGACTGATTGTTCTAATTGGTCAGAGTTTTTTTGATTTCAGGAAGTTGATTTCGGCTATACCAATTTTTACTCTTGACAAGTGAAAGAAACAAGTATATACTGTTTTTGCTGATTCTATAAAAGAGGAATTAGACTATACCAATTTTAAGGAGAAAGCACAGCTGGTCTGTGTCGTATATACTATGTGTGGAATTGTTGGTGTTGTTGGAAATACAAATGCAACTGATATTTTGATTCAAGGGCTTGAAAAGCTCGAATACCGTGGCTATGATTCTGCGGGGATTTTTGTCCTAGGTGGTGCTGAAAACCATCTGGTTAAGGCGGTTGGCCGTATTGCAGAATTGTCTGCTAAGACAGCTGGTGTTGAGGGAACAACTGGTATCGGACATACTCGTTGGGCAACTCACGGGAAACCAACTGAGGACAATGCTCACCCACACCGCTCTGAGACAGAACGTTTTGTCTTGGTTCACAATGGGGTCATTGAGAACTATCTTGAAATCAAGGAAGAATACCTTGCAGGACACCACTTCAAGGGGCAAACAGATACGGAAATCGCCGTTCACTTGATTGGAAAATTTGCGGAAGAAGATGGCTTGTCAGTTCTTGAAGCCTTCAAAAAAGCTCTTCACATCATCCGTGGTTCTTATGCCTTCGCCTTGGTTGACTCACAAGATCCTGAAGTCATCTACGTGGCTAAAAATAAATCACCACTTTTGATTGGTCTTGGGGAAGGCTATAACATGGTCTGCTCAGATGCTATGGCTATGATTCGTGAGACCAACCAATACATGGAAATTCATGACCAAGAGTTGGTAATCGTCAAGGCTGATAGCGTAGAAGTTCAAGACTATGATGGCAATCACCGTGAACGTGCTAGCTATACTGCGGAGCTTGACTTGTCAGATATCGGTAAAGGAACTTATCCTTACTACATGCTCAAGGAAATCGATGAGCAACCAACTGTTATGCGTAAACTCATCCAAGCCTACACAGATGAGGCTGGTCAAGTTGTCGTAGACCCAGCTATCATCAAGGCTGTTCAAGACGCAGACCGTATCTACATCCTTGCAGCTGGGACATCTTACCACGCAGGATTTGCTTCTAAGAAAATGCTGGAAGAATTGACAGATACGCCAGTTGAACTTGGAATCTCATCTGAGTGGGGCTACGGTATGCCACTTCTCAGCAAGAAACCACTCTTCATCTTTATCAGTCAGTCTGGTGAAACGGCGGATAGCCGTCAGGTTTTGGTTAAGGCTAATGAAATGGGTATCCCAAGCTTGACAGTGACAAACGTCCCGGGTTCAACTCTTTCTCGTGAAGCCAACCATACCATGCTTCTTCATGCAGGTCCTGAAATTGCCGTGGCATCAACCAAGGCCTATACAGCGCAAATTGCAGCCCTTGCCTTCTTAGCAAAAGCAGTCGGTCAAGCAAATGGCAATACTAAAGCGCAAGCCTTTGATCTAGTTCATGAGTTATCAATCGTAGCTCAGTCTATCGAATCAACTCTTTCAGAGAAAGAAACCATCGAAGCCAAGGTTCGTGATCTTCTTGAAACAACTCGTAACGCCTTTTACATTGGACGTGGTCAAGATTACTATGTAGCCATGGAAGCAAGTCTCAAGCTCAAAGAGATTTCTTACATCCAGTGTGAAGGCTTTGCGGCGGGAGAACTCAAGCACGGAACTATTGCCTTGATTGAAGAAGGAACGCCTGTCTTGGCCCTCTTGTCAGATCCAGTTCTTGCCAACCACACTCGTGGAAATATCCAAGAGGTCGCAGCCCGTGGAGCCAAGGTCCTCACTATCGCAGAAGAGAATGTTGCTAAAGAGACAGATGACATCGTTCTTACGACCGTCCACCCTTACCTCTCACCAATCTCAATGGTTGTACCAACGCAATTAGTCGCTTACTTTGCAACCCTTCACCGTGGACTTGATGTGGACAAACCACGTAACCTTGCTAAATCAGTAACGGTAGAATAAGCTAAAAAAGTCTAGTTATCTAGGCTTTTTCTTGTGAGCAAATTGGTTGCTTGTACTCATGATTCGTGTTATACTCTTCGAAAGTCTCTTCAAATCACGTCAGCTTCACCTTGCCGTAGGTATGGTTANNTCAAAACACTGTTTTGAGCAGCCTGCGGCTAGCTTCCTAGTTTGCTCTTTGATTTTCATTGAGTATTAGAATAATTTTTCAAATTGAAGGACAGAAATAGACAAGGATAATGGATATGGTAGAATTGGGAATTTCAACATTTGGGGAAACAACGGAGCTTGAAGGGACTGGACAGACTTACAGTCATGCTGAACGCATTCGTCAGTTGGTGGCAGAGATTGAATTGGCTGACAAAGTTGGTTTGGACGTGTATGGGATTGGTGAGCATCATCGGGAAGACTTTGCGGTATCAGCCCCAGAGATTGTTCTGGCCGCTGGGGCAGTTAATACCAAGAAAATCCGTTTGACCAGTGCAGTCAGCATTCTCTCGAGCATGGACCCTATTCGTTTGTTCCAACAGTATGCCACTATCGATGCTTTGTCAAATGGACGTGCGGAGATTATGGCTGGAAGGGGGTCTTTCACGGAATCTTTTCCCTTGTTTGGATATGATTTGAAAGACTACGAAGCCCTTTTTGATGAGAAATTAGACTTGATCCAGTTAGTCAATGAGAAGACCAGGATAGACTGGCAAGGGCGATTGACCCAAACAATCTCTGGCAAGGAAGTTTATCCTCGTCCAGTTCAGGACAAATTACCCTTGTGGATAGCGACAGGTGGCCATGTCGAATCAACAGTGAAGATTGCTCAGGCAGGTCTACCGATTGTCTATGCCATTATTGGTGGGAATCCGCGTTATTTTAAAAAGTTGATTCAGGCTTATCGTGAGATTGGTAGCGAAGCGGGTCATACCAGTAATGAGTTAAAGGTTGGGGCTCATTCTTGGGGGTGGATTGCTGAAGATGGCGAGCAGGCTGTGAAAGATTATTTCCATCCGACCAAGCAAGTAGTGGATGCTATTTCCAAAGATCGCCCGCACTGGCAGGAATTGCGTTATGAACAATATTTAGAGCAAGTTGGACCAAATGGCGCCATGTTTGTGGGAAATCCAGATCAGGTGGCAGAAAAATTGATTCGCATGATTGAAGATCTAGGTTTGGACCGCTTCATGCTCCATCTACCGCTTGGTTCCATGCCACATGATCAGGTTCTGAGAGCTATTGAACTCTTCGGCACGCAAGTGGCTCCAAAAGTACGGGCTTATTTTGCCATGAAAGAGGCTTAATAAAAAATCCTAATCAAGTTTATTAGGACAACAAATATTGTACAAAAATCAATGAGTCTGGGACAATAGTCTCTTATGTCCCCAAAAAAAGCAACGGATTTGCCGTTGCTTTTTTGCATGGTTGCGATAGTCTTGGTAAAATAGAATTGCTTAATAAACCATTTAGAAAGGCTATCCCATGCATATTCACTATAACACAAATCAAACAACTTTACCACTAGAAATCAGTTCTTTCTTGCCACAAGACCATCTCGTCTTTACTATTGAAAAAGAGGTAAATACCTTGGAGGATTGTCATTTCCACGCCTTCTATCATGCCTTTGGTCGCCCGTCTTATCACCCTAAAATGCTTGTATCTGCTCTTCTATTTGCCTATTCACAAGGGATTTTCTCTGGACGAAAAATTGAAAAAATGATGGTTGAGAATCTGGCTATGCAGTACCTAACAGGACAGTTAGTTGTCAGCTACCGCACCATCAATCGTTTTCGAGTCGCTGAAGGGATGGAAGAACTCATTCGTAATCTTTTCATCGACCTCAATCTTCGTTTAAAAATGGAAGAATTAGTGACTTTAGATTGTCTGTTTATTGACGGGACTAAGATTGAAGCTAATGCCAACAAGTATAGTTTTGTGTGGAAGAAAGCGACAGAGAAATTCTCCGCCAAACTTCAAGAACAGATACAGATCTATTTTCAAGAAGAAATCACACCCCTTATCCATCAGGCTATTAAGCTGGATGAAGAAGAACCAATTTCTTCAGAGCAGTTGCTTGCATTCGCTCAAGTTCTTGAAGAAGAATTGGAAAAACTGAACCAGGACATTGAGGAGACACCCGTTAAAGGAAAGGATGAACGTAAAACCCAGCGTCGTAAACTCAAGAAAGTCTTGCGTAAAGTCAAGGAGGATTTTTCAGTACGTGCTGAAAAATATGAGAACTATCAGGAGACATTTGAAGGGCGTAACAGTTTTTCCAAAACCGATCCAGATGCCACTTTTATGAGAATGAAAGAAGACCATATGAAAAATGGCCAACTCAAGGCTGCTTATAATCTTCAAATCGCTACTGAAAACCAATTTGTTCTTCACTATGATGTCTTTTCAAATCCGACAGATACCAAGACTCTTCTCCCCTTCCTTGAAACCTATCCGCATGACTTGAAGACAGTTGTCGCAGATGCTGGATATGGAAGTGAAGAGAACCTCCTTCGTTTAGATGAAAAGCAGGTAAACCATCTGATTAAATATGCCGTGTTTGATAAGGAACAAAAGAGAAGGTATAAACAGTCAGCTAAAAACTTATCGAATTGGCACTATAATGACAAGGAGGATAGCTACACACATCCTGATGGCTGGTGCTATCGTTTTCACCATATCAAACATCAGAAAACACAGACGGACTTTCAACAGGAAATCAAGGTTTACTATGCTGATGAACCTAAATCAGCCCCTCGAAAGGGACTGTATATGAACGAACGCTATCAAAACTTGAAAGCTAAAGAATGTCAGGCGCTTTTATCTCCTGAAGGTAGACAGATTTTCGCTCAACGTAAGATTGATGTGGAACCTGTCTTTGGGCAGATAAAGGCTTGTTTGGGTTACAAGAGATCTAATCTGAGGGGCAAGCGTCAAGTGAGAATTGACATGGGATTGGTACTTATGGCTAATAACCTCTTAAAATACAATAAGAGAACGACTCAAAATTAAAAAGCTAGAGTTCCACAATTGAAAATCTCTAGCTTTTTTGTGGTCGAGAACTATTTTGTCTCAGGCTCATTGTTCTATAGGAGGGCTAGTTTAGTTCTCTTTTTTGTTTTTTAGCAAGAACCTGAGATCTAGGAGCGCAAGGAGACTAATTCCTGCAAACAGGAGTTTGTGATCGTTGAGCTTCCTGTATTTGGATTGGCTATATCTAGCTATGCAAAGGTTATACAGTAGCAGTTTTAGCTAACCCATTCACCGTTTTCATTGACCAAATAGCCTTCAACTCTTGTATTAACTGCAAGTTTACCTGATGAATCAACATAGTACCATTTGCCAGAAACTTCAAACCATTGATTTTCTTTCATAGCTCCTGATGGCTCAAGATAGTACCAAGTATCTCCATCCTTAACCCAACCGGTTGACATAGAGCCGTTACTATTTAGGAAGTACCAAACATTGCCATCTTTTACCCAACCAGTTACCATAGAGCCATCATCTTTTAGATAATACCAAGTATCTCCATCTTTCACCCAACCAGTAGCTAGAGAACCGTCTGCTTTATGGAAATACCAGATGCCATTTTCTTGTTTCCAACTAGCTTTAGTTGTCTGATTTGGAGTTTCCGATTTCTTATTTGTATAAGCTGGGGTGTAGGAAGTTACAATAGCTTGTGTAGAAGTAGCTGGAAGTGATTGAGTATTACTGTCCTTATGTGGCTTCTCAGCTTGTGAACCAGTTGTAGCTTGGCTAGGTTTATTTTCTGCATCAGCTACTGTTGCAGATGGTTTAGTAGAATCAGGTTTAGTTTGTGGAGCTGGATCTTGATGTGCAGGGTGAGAAGCTTCATTTTGATGTTCAGGCTTGGAAGGGCTTGAGTCTGGTTTCTCTTCTGCAGTTGACTCATGGTTAGTTCCATTTTGAGAGACTCGAAGAACAGTAGCTGTAAGGGCATTTAATTTCAAGCCTTTTTCAGTCCATTCAAGTCCTTGAGGGTTGGCAATTCCGACTGGCCCTGCTTGGTTTTCATCTGCCAAAACTTCAGCATTTCTGAGGTGGGCAAAGGCAGTTCCCAAATTAAATTCGCGGGCTTTTTCATCCGCATTGACAAAGACTGCGTAGATATCACCGTTTGGAGCAGTAATTTGGTAGCCAATTACTACATCCTCTTTTTCTACACCATTTTGACCTGGGACAGTGATGAGGTGGACACGGTCTTTGATATCTTGGAGACTTTTAAGTCGGAAGGCATCTGTAGATTGACGAAGGGCAATCAAACCTTTCATATAGTCACGGCTCTTGACATTTTCAGGATATGCTTTTCCATCTGTAGCCTTAGTCCAGTCAAACTTGTTAATAGCATCACTCGAATCGTAAGAGTCATGGATGAAGTAAGGATAGTCAAATGGATTGCCATCCTTATCACGCAACAAGTGAGATTTGTTTGGTTGTTTATCCTCTGCTACTGGAGTCTTGTAGGCCGGGTCACGGAATTGTTTGGTACGCCCGTATTCCTGACCAGAGTGGATAAACGGAGTTCCTTGAGCTGTCAAGACCATGAGGTTTCCAAGTCGCAAACGACGGTGGATTTCAGCATAGTTCTCAGCCTTGCTTGGGTCTTTTTTGATAGACTGGGCAATGATGTCAAAGAGGGTCAAGTTATCATGGGCTGCGATGTATTGGATGACATCTCCAGGACTGTCTGCTTCAAAGTTGGTTGGTTGAGCAATGAGATTTTTGAAGACAGTGTTGACATCACGCTTGCCACCTGTGATAAAGGCAGGTTGACCTTCGTTTGGATAACCAGATTTGAGGTTGTTACGGATGTCATCTGAAAAGACAGCGACAGTATCGGTATGTTTCATCCAATCTTGGTCAGCAGCTTTAGTAGGCATATTTTCATCACCAGCATAGGTTCTCCAACCTTCACCCAGCATGATGAGGTTTGGATTGAGGGCGCGTGCAGCCTTGTAAGCTTCTTCGATAGAAGCGGCGTCATGGTCTCCCATCATATCGAAGCGGAAGCCATCCACTTTGTAGGTATCAACTAGATATTTGATAGAATCAACTAGTAGGCGTTTGGTCATATGGTGGGTTGTCCCTAAACGTCCACCACCAAAGCTAGTGCGAGGTATCCCATCAGCATCCATAAAGTGGTAGTAGTTTGGCTCTAAATCTTCAAAGATATCGACTTTGGCTGTATGGTTGTAAACTACGTCCAGGATAGCTCCCATGCCACGTTTGTGGATCTCATTGATGAGGTTTTTAAACTCTGCGATTCGTTTTTCTGGATTTTTAGGATCGCTTGAATACATACCAGTCAAGGAGAAGTAGTTTTGAGGATCATATCCCCAGTTGTAGTTGCTGTTGCTTGAAGCATAGTCAGACAAGCGTTCATGATTTTTTAATTCATTGACAAAGTAGTAAGACAAGACTGGAAGGAGCTGGATGTGGGTCACACCCAAGTCTTTGAGGTAGTCTAGTTTTTCAATAAAGGCTTCAAAGGTACCAAATGGTTTGGTCAAGTCTTTTGCAATGGCAGGATCTGAAGTGAAGTCACGCACATGAGCTTCGTAGATAACGGCATCTTCACGAGTCTTGAAGTTGTGAATCTTACCATAAGTTAAGTCTTGCGGTCCTAGTTTGGCTGGATCTACAAAGGCAGCTTTAGCCACTTTATGGGCATCGTCTGTTTTTGCAAGATCGCTGTTCCAAGCAGCGAGAGATTTAGCGTAAGGATCGAGTGCAAGAACAGTTTTCCCTTGACGCTCGATTTGGTATTGATAATAGTATCCAGTGAAATCTTTGATGCCTAATTTGTTTGTGCTATCTAGAGTTTGTTTCCAAGTTCCTCTTTCCCCTTTTTCAAGAGCGACAGTTCCAACTACTTTTTCAGGGTCATTCTTGTCGTAGACAACAACAGAAACCTTATCAGCACTTGGTGACCAAAGGGTCAAATCAACTTGTTTTCCTTCTTCTTTTAAGTCAGCTCCAAGTTTGCCATCATAGCTGTAAGTCTCATCTTTAAGACGCCAGCTTGTTTTGGTAGTGAAGTGGTCGGAATTGTAGCTAACAGTATAGGGATGTTTTGTGTCAGAGAAATCTCCGCTGTAGGTCACTTTCTTACCAGCTTCATCGATTGCAACATCGGTGATAGTTACTTTGTTTCCTAGGTGATTAGTGATGTTGGAGTGTTTGAGGATATCCTCTTTTTTAGCACCAACAAGTGTTGAAAAACTACTTTCAATGCTAGACGTTCCTACGTGTTGGGCACCTGTCATACGGATATCATGAACATAGTATGGATTTGTGTAAATCGATTCATCATCGTCTTTTAGGAAAATTTGGCTATGATTTTTCAAATCTGTGAACTTATAATCTTCTTTACGGATTTTCACGTCGTCTCCTTGTTTGCTCTCATCTAGTAATAAAAAGCCGAATTCTTTGGCGGCATCCTTAAGAGGGATGTCGATATAGCGACCATATTTGCCTGTAGCCGTAAAGTCTGTTCCGTCAGGCCATTGAGCGCTACTTGGATTTTTCACATCTCCCCAGTACCAGAGAGATTTCTTGTCATAGTTGCCATCCGTGCGGTAGTAGTTGACGCGAACAGTTCCTGCAGGTTGTGGTTCGTAAGAGAAAACCTTATAATCTTGGTCCAACCAAGCCTCGTTCATTTTTGGAACTAGTTTTTCTACAGATTTATCGCCGGTTAGATTTTTTCCAGCTGTATTGTTGATGAGGAAGCTAATTTTCTTGGCTTGTTCTCCCTTTAATTTGACATCTAGATAGTAGCCGTAGTCATCTTTCTTGGCATCCTTAAAGGACAAGGCTCCGTTAGGCCAGTTTTCAGAAGGCTTTTCAACATCATCCCAAGTCCAAAGTCCTTGAGCATCCTTGTTTTCTTCAGGAAGTTTTTTGACATGGATACGGAAGTAGTTGTCTTCGATTGGCTCTTCTGCCTTAGTTTCAGTTGCTACTGGACTGGTAGAAGTAGTTGGCTCACTTGAACGATCTTGTCCGGTTTGCGGTGCTGAATCGGCTGGGCTTGCAACAGGAGTAGTTGGCTCTGTTACAGGTTTTTCTTCTTTTTTCTCTAGGGAAGCGTTCGCATTTTCAGGTAAAGAGATGTCACTTTTCTTCTTACCGGAGTTATCTACTGTATCAGTAGTTGGTTGAACAATAGTGTTCGGTGCTTCTGTACTAGCTGTTGTACTTTCGTTGGCTGAGATAGTTGGCGTAGCCATAGCAAGTAGGACAAGGCTTGCTCCAATAAGGACAGAACCAGTTCCATTTTTGAGGGAACGGATGCTGTAGACCATTTTTTTCTCAGTTTGAGCTGGTGTTTTTCTCATAATGATTCTCCAATCAATAAATTTCTATATCAGTATAGCATGTAGTAAAACAAGATGCAAGCGTTTTCTTTGATTTGTCAAAGAAATTCTTACTTTTGAGAAGTTTTCCGTACTATTTTATATATCAGTATAAATAATGGAAATAATACTCAATGAAAATCAAAGAGCAAACTAGGAAACTAGCCGCAGGCTGTACTTGAGTACGGCAAGGCGACGTTGACAGTATAAAAATGTCACATAAGACAAGACGTATTATTAGGAAGATGATGTGTTTTCAGCTATTTTTATTCAGAAATTGATTTCTAATATTTCTTTAAAAAGTTCATCTAGCGAAACTATAAATAGGAAGAGAAAAAGCTAGCGCTTCTCAAGTTTTATCTAGTTTCCAAACTATAGTATTTACTGGAAATCTAAAGAAAATATCAGAAAAATTCAGCAAACGTTTTCTTCTTATTTTCTTGACTTTTTTGCTGGTTTGTGCTTGACTTTTGCTTGAAATTTGATAGACTATAGACAAATAGGAAAACGTATTCATTTAAAAACGGAGGAATAAGGAATGAATCAAGAAAAACGTTTGCATCGCTTTGTCAAAAAGTGTGGACTCGGTGTGTGTAGTGCTGTTGTTGCGGCCTTTTTATTGAACGCTCAGGGAGTAGCTTTGGCTACAGAGCAAGGGAATCGTCCAGTTGAGACAGAAAACATTGCTCGTGGAAAACAAGCTAGTCAAAGTTCTACTGCTTATGGAGGAGCTGCTACACGAGCAGTGGATGGTAATGTTGATAGTGACTATGGGCACCATTCTGTAACGCATACAAACTTTGAAGACAATGCTTGGTGGCAAGTTGATCTTGGAAAAACAGAGAATGTTGGAAAAGTTAAACTTTACAATCGTGGAGATGGGAATGTAGCTAATCGTCTTTCCAATTTTGATGTTGTTTTGTTAAATGAAGCAAAACAAGAAGTTGCTCGTCAACACTTTGATAGTTTGAATGGGAAGGCAGAACTTGAAGTTTTCTTCACAGCCAAAGGCGCTCGTTATGTAAAAGTGGAGTTGAAAACTAAAAATACCCCATTGAGCTTGGCAGAAGTGGAAGTATTCCGTTCAGCAACAACTCAAGTTGGACAGGATAGAACTACACCAGTAGTAGATCAAAAATCAGCATTGAAAGACTACCTTTTTGGCTTAACTTATAATCCTTTGGATATTTTAACTCGCAAGGGAGAAACCTTAGAAAATCGCTACAACACAAGTGCTAAGGAACAAAATGGAGAGTTTGTCGTTGTAGAAAAAATCAAGAAAACTCTCTCTACAGGCACAGCAGATGTTTCCATCAATGGAAATCAAAATGTCTTCCTAGGTGGCTTGTATAAGGCAAACCAAAATCTGCTAGAAAATCAGCCAGAATTGATTAGTCTTGCCCGTGCAAAGGGGACAGTCAGCGTCGATTTACCTGGTATGATTCAGTCTGACAGCCGAATTGAAGCAGATCCTACAACTAGTGGTATGCAGTCTGCGATGAATACCTTGGTTGAAAGATGGACAAAGAATTACTCATCTAGCCATTCCGTTCCTGCCCGTGTTCAGTATGAATCAACTACAGCCTATAGCATGAACCAATTGAAAGCAAAATTTGGTGCAGACTTTGAAAAAGCAGGTGCACCGCTCAAGATTGACTTTGAGGCTGTGCAAAAGGGTGAAAAGCAAATTGAAGTTGTAAACTTTAAACAAATCTACTATACAGCGACATTTGATGCACCGACCAATCCAGCGGCTGTATTTGACAAGAGTGTGACACCTGAAGATTTAAAACAAAGAGGTGTTGATTCACAAACTCCACCTGTATATGTATCAAATGTTTCTTACGGACGTCAAATCTATGTTAAGTTTGAGTCAACAAGTAAGTCTACTGAATTAAAAGCAGCTATCAATGCGGTTATCAAAGGCGCAACAATTGCTCCAAATTCTGAATGGAGCCGTCTATTGAAGAATACTTCTGTAACAGCGGTAATTGTAGGAGGTAATGCTAGCGGTGCCGCCAAAGTTGTCACAGGAACAGTCGAAAACTTGAAGGAACTCATCAGAGAAGGAGCTAACTTTAGCGCTCAAAGTCCAGCTGTGCCAATCTCATATAAGACTGCCTTCCTAAAAGATAATGCCCAAGCAACTTTACAAAATAGTACAGACTATATCGAAACGAAGGTGACTTCTTACAAAAATGGCTTCTTGAAACTTCATCATAAGGGTGCTTATGTTGCGCGTTACTACATCTATTGGGATGAAATTACATATGATGAACAAGGAAATCCAGAAATCCGTTCACGTCAATGGGAAGATAACGGAAAAAACAGAACTTCAGGCTTCCAAACAGAGATTCAATTTAAAGGAAATGTCCGTAATCTTCGTATCAAGGTTCAAGAAAAGACGGGTCTTGTATGGGAACCATGGCGTACAGTTTACAACCGCACAGACTTACCACTAGTACAACAGCGTACAATTACACATTGGGGAACAACTCTAAACCCTAAAGTTGATGAAAAAATTGTGAATGAGTAACGATTTGATTTACTTGATTCGATAGTAAACAGTGAAGAGGAGGAACTTTGATTTCTCCTCTTTTATGATTGGCTTTTGAGAGAATGAAAAGGGTAACTTCTATAGCAGATTGAAACTAGAATAGTACGTTGTTGCTATTAAAACATTTCTAGAAATTAAGTTGACTTTCCCAATAGATTTGTTCATGTCTTATTTCAATTCAATATAAAACTAACTTCCAGTTTTCCACAACCTAGCTTTTAGTATGAGAAAAACGCGTTGTTACAGACATAAGGAGCTTTTTGAGAAGTGGGCAATCCGTACAATCAGATTTGACGGATGTTGGATGCATGATGCGATTGCGCTTGATTTCTTTTGAAATCGTTGACGGATCTTTTCCCATCTTCTCAACGATGGAACGGAAAGTCTCACACTTAATTCCACCATAAAAATCCGTTTTAGACTAATTTCCACTTCGGTTAGGTAAGTGGAAGTTACTTTGAGAAGTTACGCTAGCGAAAAGATTAACAATAAAAAAGAAAAATATCTTGACAAGCAAGGGGAAATTTTGTTACAATAATAGACGGTACTTTTTACTTTTGGTCTCTCAAGAGTGTACAGGGACGTGCTGACAAATGTTGCAAAAGTACACACAGATGATAGCTGTCACCAAGTGTATCATCACCAAAAATAAAAAAACACAGGAGAATGTAGATGCCTACAATTAACCAATTGGTTCGCAAACCGCGTAAATCAAAAGTAGAAAAATCTAAATCACCAGCTTTGAACGTTGGTTACAACAGTCATAAAAAAGTTCAAACAAACGTTTCTTCACCACAAAAACGTGGTGTTGCAACTCGTGTTGGAACAATGACACCTAAAAAACCTAACTCAGCCCTTCGTAAATTCGCTCGTGTACGTTTGAGCAACCTTATCGAAGTTACTGCCTACATCCCAGGTATCGGACACAACTTGCAAGAGCACAGCGTGGTTCTTCTTCGTGGTGGACGTGTAAAAGACCTTCCAGGGGTACGTTACCATATCGTCCGTGGTGCACTTGATACTGCAGGTGTTAACGATCGTAAACAAGGCCGTTCTAAATACGGTACTAAACGTCCAAAAGCATAAGGAAAGGGGATAAAGAGAAATGAGTCGTAAAAATAGAGCTCCAAAACGTGACGTATTGCCAGATCCGCTTTACAATTCACAACTAGTTACTCGTCTTATCAACCGCGTTATGCTTGATGGTAAACGTGGTACAGCTGCTTCAATCGTTTACGGTGCCTTTGAGCAAATCAAAGAAGCTACTGGAAACGATGCACTTGAAGTATTTGAAACAGCTATGGAAAACATCATGCCTGTACTTGAAGTACGTGCACGCCGTGTTGGTGGTTCTAACTACCAAGTCCCAGTTGAAGTTCGTCCAGAACGTCGTACAACACTTGGACTTCGTTGGTTGGTAACAATCGCTCGTCTTCGTGGTGAACACACAATGCAAGACCGTCTTGCAAAAGAAATCTTGGATGCTGCTAACAACACTGGTGCAGCTGTTAAGAAACGTGAAGACACTCACCGTATGGCTGAAGCTAACCGTGCATTCGCACACTTCCGTTGGTAAGATTAAGATACTAAGGGCGTTAAAAAAGCGACTGAAAATTAGGAAACTTGACGAAGAATCGAAGATTCTAGGAGAGTTTATCTATTTTCCGAGCTTTTAGCCTGGGTTCAAATTAGCTAAATCGATTAGTATTAGCTATAACTCAACTTACCAGCTCGTAAGTTGAAACCAACAATAGCATGAAAACATTGAGAACGGGTAGGTCCTGCCTATCCGTTTTTATTAAAATCGTGTTATAATAGAATAGAAATCAAAAATAAATAGGAGAAACAAACCTCATGGCACGCGAATTTTCACTTGAAAAAACTCGTAATATCGGTATCATGGCTCACGTCGATGCTGGTAAAACAACTACAACTGAGCGTATCCTTTACTACACTGGTAAAATCCACAAAATCGGTGAAACTCACGAAGGTGCGTCACAAATGGACTGGATGGAGCAAGAGCAAGAACGTGGTATCACTATCACATCTGCTGCAACAACAGCTCAATGGAACAACCACCGCGTAAACATCATCGACACACCAGGACACGTGGACTTCACAATCGAAGTACAACGTTCTCTTCGTGTATTGGATGGTGCGGTTACCGTTCTTGACTCACAATCAGGTGTTGAGCCTCAAACTGAAACAGTTTGGCGTCAAGCAACTGAGTATGGAGTTCCACGTATCGTATTTGCCAACAAAATGGACAAAATCGGTGCTGACTTCCTTTACTCTGTAAGCACACTTCACGATCGTCTTCAAGCAAATGCACACCCAATCCAATTGCCAATCGGTTCTGAAGATGACTTCCGTGGTATCATCGACTTGATTAAGATGAAAGCTGAAATCTATACGAACGACCTTGGTACAGATATCCTTGAAGAAGACATCCCAGCTGAATACCTTGACCAAGCTCAAGAATACCGTGAAAAATTGATTGAAGCAGTTGCTGAAACTGACGAAGAATTGATGATGAAATACCTCGAAGGTGAAGAAATCACTAACGAAGAATTGAAAGCAGGTATTCGTAAAGCAACTATCAACGTTGAATTCTTCCCAGTATTGTGTGGTTCTGCCTTCAAGAACAAAGGTGTTCAATTGATGCTTGATGCGGTTATCGACTACCTTCCAAGCCCACTTGACATCCCAGCAATCAAAGGTATCAACCCAGATACAGACGAAGAAGAAACTCGTCCAGCATCTGACGAAGAGCCATTTGCAGCTCTTGCCTTCAAGATCATGACTGACCCATTCGTAGGTCGTTTGACATTCTTCCGTGTTTACTCAGGTGTGCTTCAATCAGGTTCTTACGTATTGAACACTTCTAAAGGTAAACGTGAGCGTATCGGACGTATCCTTCAAATGCACGCTAACAGCCGTCAAGAAATTGACACTGTTTACTCAGGTGATATCGCTGCTGCCGTTGGTTTGAAAGATACTACAACTGGTGACTCATTGACAGATGAAAAAGCTAAAATCATTCTTGAGTCAATCAACGTTCCAGAACCAGTTATCCAATTGATGGTTGAGCCAAAATCTAAAGCTGACCAAGACAAGATGGGTATCGCCCTTCAAAAATTGGCTGAAGAAGATCCAACATTCCGCGTTGAAACAAACGTTGAAACTGGAGAAACAGTTATCTCAGGTATGGGTGAGCTTCACCTTGACGTCCTTGTTGACCGTATGCGTCGTGAGTTCAAAGTTGAAGCGAACGTAGGTGCTCCTCAAGTATCTTACCGTGAAACATTCCGCGCTTCTACTCAAGCACGTGGATTCTTCAAACGTCAGTCTGGTGGTAAAGGTCAATTCGGTGATGTATGGATCGAATTTACTCCAAACGAAGAAGGTAAAGGATTCGAATTCGAAAACGCAATCGTCGGTGGTGTGGTTCCTCGTGAATTTATCCCAGCGGTTGAAAAAGGTTTGGTAGAATCTATGGCTAACGGTGTTCTTGCAGGTTACCCAATGGTTGACGTTAAAGCTAAGCTTTATGATGGTTCATATCACGATGTCGACTCATCTGAAACTGCCTTCAAGATTGCGGCTTCACTTGCCCTTAAAGAAGCTGCTAAATCAGCACAACCAGCTATCCTTGAACCAATGATGCTTGTAACAATCACTGTTCCAGAAGAAAACCTTGGTGATGTTATGGGTCACGTAACTGCTCGTCGTGGACGTGTAGATGGTATGGAAGCACACGGTAATAGCCAAATCGTTCGTGCTTACGTTCCACTTGCTGAAATGTTCGGTTACGCAACAGTTCTTCGTTCTGCATCTCAAGGACGTGGTACATTCATGATGGTATTTGACCACTACGAAGATGTACCTAAGTCAGTACAAGAAGAAATCATTAAGAAAAACAAAGGTGAAGACTAATCTGTCCTCACTTTAGAAGGAAGTCACTTAGTGGCTTCCTTTTGTCTTTAGAAAATACCTCTAAATATGGTAAAATAGTAGGAGAATAATGTGAGGAAAATGAATGTCAAATAGTTTTGAAATTTTGATGAATCAACTGGGGATGCCTGCTGAAATGAGACAGGCTCCTGTTTTATCACAGGCTGATATTGAGCGAGTTGTGGTTCATAAAATTAGTAAGGTATGGGAGTTTCATTTCGTATTTTCTAATATTTTACCGATTGAAATCTTTTTAGAATTAAAGAGAGGTTTGAGCGAAGAATTTTCTAAGACAGGCAATAAAGCTGTTTTCGAAATCAAGGCTCTGTCTCAAGAATTTTCAAATCAACTCTTGCAGGCCTATTATAGAGAGGCTTTTTCTGAGGGGCCATGTGCTAGTCAAGGTTTTAAGTCCCTTTATCAAAATTTGCAAGTTCGTGCGGAGGGCAATCAGCTCTTTATTGAAGGCTCTGAGGCGATTGATAAGGAGCACTTTAAGAAAAATCATCTTCCTAATTTAGCCAAACAACTTGAAAAATTTGGTTTTCCAACTTTTAATTGTCAAGTCGAGAAGAATGATGTGCTGACTCAAGAGCAGGAAGAAGCATTTCATGCTGAAAATGAGCAGATTGTTCAAGCGGCCAATGAGGAAGCGCTCCGTGCTATGGAACAACTAGAACAGATGGCACCTCCTCCAGCGGAAGAGAAACCAGCCTTTGATTTTCAAGCTAAAAAAGCTGCAGCTAAACCGAAGCTGGATAAGGCAGAGATTACTCCTATGATTGAAGTGACGACGGAGGAAAATCGTTTGGTCTTTGAAGGGGTTGTTTTTGATGTGGAGCAAAAAGTGACCAGAACAGGGCGTGTTTTGATCAACTTTAAAATGACGGACTACACTTCAAGTTTTTCGATGCAAAAGTGGGTTAAGAATGAGGAAGAGGCTCAGAAATTTGATCTCATCAAGAAAAATTCTTGGCTCCGTGTTCGTGGGAATGTGGAGATGAATAACTTCACACGCGATTTGACTATGAACGTGCAAGACGTGCAGGAAGTTGTTCACTATGAGCGGAAGGATTTAATGCCAGAAGGAGAACGACGGGTTGAGTTTCATGCTCATACTAATATGTCGACCATGGATGCTCTACCAGAGGTAGAAGAAATCGTTGCGACAGCTGCTAAGTGGGGACACAAGGCGGTTGCCATCACAGACCATGGAAATGTTCAGTCCTTCCCACATGGCTATAAGGCGGCTAAGAAAGCGGGAATCCAGCTGATCTATGGTATGGAAGCCAATATCGTGGAGGACCGTGTTCCTATCGTTTATAACGAAGTGGAGATGAACTTGTCGGAAGCGACCTACGTGGTCTTTGACGTGGAAACGACAGGCCTTTCAGCCATCTATAATGACTTGATTCAGGTTGCGGCTTCTAAGATGTACAAGGGGAATGTCATTGCTGAATTTGATGAATTTATCAATCCTGGACATCCTTTGTCAGCTTTTACTACTGAGTTGACTGGAATTACAGATGATCATGTCAAAAATGCCAAACCACTGGAACAAGTTCTGCAAGAATTTCAAGAGTTTTGCAAGGATACGGTCCTAGTTGCCCACAATGCTACCTTTGACGTTGGATTTATGAATGCCAACTATGAGCGTCATGGTCTGCCAAAGATTAGTCAGCCAGTTATTGATACACTTGAGTTTGCTAGAAATCTCTATCCTGAGTATAAACGTCATGGTTTGGGACCTTTGACCAAGCGTTTTGGTGTGGCTTTAGAACATCACCACATGGCCAATTACGATGCGGAAGCTACAGGTCGCCTGCTTTTCATCTTTATCAAAGAGGTGTCAGAAAAACATGGTGTGACTGATTTGGCTAGATTAAACATTGATTTGATTAGTCCAGATTCTTATAAAAAAGCTCGGATCAAACATGCGACCATTTATGTCAAGAATCAGGCAGGCCTAAAAAATATCTTTAAACTGGTTTCTTTGTCCAATACCAAATACTTTGAAGGGGTGCCACGGATTCCGAGAACGGTTTTAGATGCCCATCGGGAAGGTTTGATTTTAGGTTCAGCTTGCTCTGAAGGTGAAGTTTTTGATGCAGTCGTTTCCCAGGGTGTGGATGCAGCGGTTGAGGTGGCCAAGTATTACGACTTTATTGAGGTCATGCCACCAGCTATCTATACTCCCTTGATTGCCAAGGAGCAGGTCAAGGATATGGAAGAACTCCAGACCATTATCAAAAGTTTGATAGAAGTGGGAGACCGCCTTGGCAAGCCTGTTCTGGCTACGGGAAATGTCCACTATATCGAACCAGAAGAAGAGATTTACCGTGAAATTATCGTCCGTAGTTTGGGACAGGGGGCGATGATTAACCGAACTATCGGTCATGGGGAACATGCCCAACCAGCTCCTCTTCCCAAGGCTCATTTTCGAACGACCAATGAGATGTTGGATGAATTTGCCTTTTTGGGAGAGAAATTAGCTCGGAAATTGGTCATTGAAAACACCAATGCCTTGGCAGAAATCTTTGAACCCGTTGAGGTCGTTAAGGGGGACTTGTACACACCTTTCATTGACAAGGCGGAAGAAACGGTCGCTGAATTGACCTACAAGAAAGCTTTTGAGATTTATGGAAATCCGCTGCCAGATATCGTTGATTTGCGGATTGAAAAAGAACTAACCTCTATTCTGGGGAATGGGTTTGCTGTGATTTATCTGGCATCGCAGATGCTGGTGCAACGTTCCAATGAACGGGGTTACTTGGTGGGTTCTCGTGGGTCTGTCGGATCTAGTTTCGTTGCGACCATGATTGGGATTACGGAGGTCAATCCTCTCTCCCCTCACTATGTCTGTGATCAGTGTCAGTACAGTGAGTTTATCACAGATGGTTCGTACGGTTCAGGATTTGATATGCCCAATAAGGACTGTCCAAACTGTGGTCATAAACTCAGCAAAAACGGACAGGATATTCCTTTCGAGACCTTCCTTGGTTTTGATGGGGATAAGGTTCCTGATATTGACTTGAACTTCTCGGGAGAAGACCAGCCTAGCGCCCACTTGGATGTGCGTGATATCTTTGGTGAGGAATATGCCTTCCGTGCGGGAACGGTTGGTACGGTAGCTGCCAAGACTGCCTATGGCTTTGTCAAGGGTTACGAGCGAGATTATGGCAAGTTTTATCGTGATGCAGAGGTTGAACGCCTCGCTCAAGGTGCAGCTGGTGTCAAGCGAACAACGGGACAACACCCGGGGGGAATTGTTGTTATTCCTAACTACATGGATGTCTACGATTTTACGCCTGTCCAGTATCCAGCGGATGACGTGACGGCTGAATGGCAGACCACTCACTTTAACTTCCATGATATTGATGAGAACGTCCTCAAACTCGATGTACTGGGACATGATGATCCGACCATGATTCGGAAACTTCAGGATTTGTCTGGGCTTGACCCTAATGAAATCCCTATGGATGACGAAGGCGTGATGGCCCTCTTTTCTGGGACTGATGTGCTAGGAGTAACTCCTGAGCAAATCGGAACGCCTACGGGTATGTTGGGGATTCCCGAGTTTGGAACAAATTTTGTACGTGGAATGGTAGACGAAACACATCCGACCACCTTTGCGGAATTGCTTCAGTTGTCTGGTCTGTCCCACGGTACTGACGTTTGGTTGGGAAATGCCCAGGATCTGATTAAGCAAGGAATAGCGGACCTATCGACTGTTATCGGTTGTCGGGACGACATCATGGTTTACCTCATGCATGCGGGTCTGGAACCTAAGATGGCCTTTACCATTATGGAACGGGTACGTAAGGGATTGTGGCTCAAGATTTCCGAAGAGGAACGCAATGGCTACATCGAAGCCATGAAGGCTAATAAGGTACCAGAGTGGTATATCGAATCCTGTGGGAAAATCAAGTACATGTTCCCTAAAGCCCATGCGGCAGCCTACGTTATGATGGCCCTGCGTGTAGCTTACTTCAAGGTTCATCATCCCATTTATTACTACTGTGCTTACTTCTCTATCCGTGCTAAGGCATTTGATATCAAGACCATGGGGGCGGGCTTGGATGCCATCAAACGCAGAATGGAAGAAATCTCTGAAAAACGGAAGAACAATGAGGCCTCTAATGTGGAGATTGACCTCTATACAACTCTTGAGATTGTCAATGAAATGTGGGAACGTGGTTTCAAGTTTGGAAAACTCGATCTCTACCGTAGTCAGGCGACAGAGTTCCTCATCGACGGGGATACCCTCGTCCCGCCATTTGTAGCAATGGATGGTCTGGGAGAAAACGTTGCTAGGCAGTTGGTTCGAGCGCGTGAAGAGGGAGAGTTTCTCTCTAAAACAGAACTACGCAAACGCGGTGGTCTCTCCTCAACCTTGGTTGAAAAGATGGATGAAATGGGGATTCTGGGCAATATGCCAGAGGATAACCAGCTCAGTTTGTTTGATGAGTTGTTTTAAAAAAATTGTTTAATCATCTATCCAAAGAGGCTCATGTATATCTAATAGATTTACATGAGCCTTCTTTTTTGTTAAAATAGTCTATAGAAAGAGGGTGAGAGTATGTCAAAGACGAGTATGAGTATCCGTTTGGATAGTGAGGTCAAGGAGCAGGCCCAACAGGTGTTTAGTAATCTGGGAATGGATATGACAACAGCTATTAATATTTTCCTTCGTCAGGCTATTCAATATCAGGGATTACCTTTTGATGTTAGACTAGACGAAAATCGGAAGTTGCTCCAAGTGTTAACGGATTTAGACCAAAATCGTAATATGAGCCAGTCTTTTGAATCAGTTTCTGACTTGATGGAGGATTTGCGTGCTTAAGATTCGTTATCATAAACAGTTTAAAAAAGATTTTAAGTTGGCTATGAAGCGTGGTTTGAAGGCAGAATTATTAGAAGAAGTTTTAAATTTTCTTGTTCAAGAAAAAGAACTTCCTGCTAGATATCGTGATCATCAATTGACGGCATCCAAGCATTTTCAAGGAGTTCGTGAATGCCATATCCAGCCAGATTGGCTTTTGGTTTATAAAGTAGACAAGGAAGAATTGATTTTAAATTTGCTTAGGACAGGAAGTCATAGTGATTTGTTTTAATAAATTTTAAGGGGGTTCTCATGAAACTAAGAATTTTTGCGGAAGATAAGCCGGCTGAGAAGGTGTTTGAGTATCAATTGGAACTTGCTGATCGTACAATCCTTCTATCGACAGCACTCTTGTCAGGTGCTATTGCTTTAGCAGGAATCTTTTCTGCTTTGAAAGAAAAATAAAAATAGAAAAGAGAAAACAGAATGGTTTTACCAAATTTTAAAGAAAATCTAGAAAAATATGCGAAATTATTGGTTGCGAACGGAATCAATGTGCAACCTGGTCACACTTTGGCTCTCTCTATCGATGTGGAGCAACGTGAGTTGGCTCACTTAATCGTCAAAGAAGCTTATGCTTTGGGTGCACATGAGGTGATCGTTCAGTGGACAGATGATGTGATTAACCGTGAGAAATTCCTCCATGCGCCGATGGAGCGTCTGGACAATGTGCCAGAATACAAGATTGCTGAGATGAACTATCTTTTGGAGAACAAAGCTAGCCGTCTTGGAGTTCGTTCTTCTGACCCAGGTGCCTTGAACGGAGTGGACGCTGACAAGCTCTCAGCTTCTGCCAAAGCTATGGGACTTGCCATGAAGCCAATGCGCATCGCAACGCAATCTAACAAGGTTAGTTGGACTGTAGCAGCCGCTGCTGGACTTGAGTGGGCTAAGAAAGTCTTTCCAAATGCTGCGAGCGATGAAGAAGCAGTCGATCTTCTTTGGGACCAAATCTTCAAAACTTGCCGAGTCTACGAAGCAGATCCTGTTAAGGCTTGGGAGGAACATGCAGCTATCCTCAAGAGCAAGGCCGATATGCTTAATAAGGAGCAATTTTCAGCCCTTCACTACACAGCGCCAGGGACAGATTTGACCCTTGGTTTGCCAAAGAACCACGTTTGGGAATCAGCTGGTGCTATCAATGCCCAGGGCGAAGGCTTCTTGCCAAATATGCCAACTGAAGAAGTCTTCACAGCACCTGATTTTCATCGCGCAGATGGTTATGTCACTTCTACAAAACCGCTTAGCTATAATGGAAATATCATCGAAGGCATTAAAGTAACCTTCAAGGATGGACAAATTGTGGATATCACTGCAGAAAAAGGCGATCAAGTCATGAAAGACCTTGTCTTTGAAAATGCGGGTGCGCGTGCCTTGGGTGAATGTGCCTTGGTACCAGATCCAAGCCCAATTTCTCAGTCAGGTATTACCTTCTTTAACACCCTTTTCGATGAGAATGCTTCAAACCACTTGGCTATTGGTGCAGCATATGCGACTAGCGTAGCTGGTGGAGCGGAGATGAGCGAAGAAGAGCTTGAAGCTGCGGGGCTTAACCGTTCAGATGTTCACGTAGACTTTATGATTGGTTCTAGTCAAATGGATATAGATGGTATCCGTGAGGATGGGACAAGTGTACCACTCTTCCGTAACGGAGATTGGGCAAATTAAGGAGATAATATGTTAGGAAGTATGTTCGTTGGTCTCCTAGTGGGATTTTTAGCAGGTACTCTGACTAATCGTGGAGAGCGAATGGGATGTTTTGGAAAAATGTTTCTAGGCTGGATTGGTGCCTTTATAGGGCATTTGCTTTTTGGGACTTGGGGACCAATTATATCAGGAACAGCCATTATCCCAGCGATTTTAGGAGCTATGATTGTTTTAGCTATTTTCTGGAGACGAGGAAGTTAATTTCTTAAATCTGATACTCAATGAAAATCAAAGAGCAAACTAGGAAACTAGCCGCAGGCTGCTCAAA
>NZ_VMLY01000004.1:62270-69048 GCF_013276905.1 Streptococcus sp. 3109
CTGACGAAGTCAGTAACATACCCACGGCAAGGCGACCTTGACGCGGTTTGAAGAGATTTTTGAAGAGTATGAAACGAAAAGGAGGTTGGTCATTGTACCAGTCTCCTTTTGATATGATATAATAGTTCTATGAGATTAGATAAATTTTTAGTTGCCTGCGCTGTGGGAAGTCGGACTGAGGTCAAAAACTTGCTCAAGGCTGGGCGCGTGACGGTAAATGGTAAAAAAGAAAAGTCAGCTAAATTGCAGATTGATGAAGAAAGAGATGAGATTCGCTTTGACGAGCAGGTGCTGGAGTATGAAGAATTTGTCTACTACATGATGAACAAGCCCCAAGGAGTTATTTCAGCGACTGAGGATCCTAAGCACAGAACGGTGTTGGATTTGCTGGATGATATTGCTCGGAGCAAGGAAGTTTTCCCAGTAGGGCGCTTGGATATTGACACGCATGGTCTTTTGCTCTTGACCAATGATGGTCAGCTGGCTCATGCTCTTCTTTCACCTAAGCGTCATGTGGACAAGACCTATCTGGCTCAGGTCAAGGGAATTATGACCCAAGAAGATGTGGAGACATTTGCCAAGGGCATTCCGCTCAAAGACTTTACCTGTCAGCCCGCTAGACTGGAGATTCTTTCCACAGATGCAGAAAAGAATCAGAGCCAAATCCGTGTGACCATTGCAGAAGGGAAGTTTCATCAGGTCAAGCGTATGGTGGCCTACTGTGGCAAGGAAGTAGTAGACTTGCAACGTTTGACTATGGGAACGCTAGTATTAGATGAGAACCTAGAACGAGGGGAATGGCGTCGCTTGACCAAGGAAGAATTAGAAATTCTCCTTGCTAGTATTGCTTAATTTGATTTATATTCTAAAAAGGTGAGGGAGAATATCCTCTCCTTTTATGTTTTTCAGTTGCTTCCTTTGTGAAAAGAGTTATAATAGACTGTAGAATAAAAGGAGGAATCTATGAACGCAATTCAAGAATCATTTACTGATAAACTATTTGCCAATTATGAAGCAAATGTAAAATACCAAGCGATTGAAAATGCTGCCAGCCACAACGGAATTTTTGAAGCTCTAGAACGTCGCCAAAGCCATGTAGACAACACACCTGTTTTCTCATTGGATTTGACCAAGGACAAGGTTACTAACCAGAAAGCATCTGGTCGTTGCTGGATGTTTGCGGCTCTCAACACCTTCCGCCACAAGCTCATCTCACAATACAAACTAGAAAATTTTGAGTTATCACAGGCCCACACCTTCTTCTGGGACAAGTATGAGAAATCAAACTGGTTCTTGGAGCAAGTCATTGCGACTGCAGACCAAGACTTGACGAGCCGTAAGGTTAAATTCCTACTTCAAACACCTCAACAAGATGGTGGTCAATGGGATATGGTGGTATCTCTCTTTGAAAAATATGGTGTCGTGCCTAAGTCAGTTTACCCTGAGTCAGTTTCATCTAGTAGCAGTCGTGAGCTAAATGCCATTCTCAACAAATTGCTTCGTCAAGATGCTCAAATTTTGCGTGACTTGCTTGCTTCTGGCGCAGACCAAGCGACTGTTCAAGCTAAAAAAGAAGACCTCTTGCAAGAAATCTTTAACTTCCTTGCCATGTCACTAGGCCTTCCACCACGTACATTTGACTTTGCCTATCGTGATAAGGATAACAACTACCAAAGTGAAAAGAGCATTACTCCACAAGAATTTTACAAGAAATATGTCAATCTTCCGCTAGAAGACTACGTTTCTGTTATCAATGCTCCAACTGCTGACAAGCCTTACGGCAAATCTTATACAGTTGAGATGTTAGGAAATGTGGTTGGTAGCCGTGCGGTTCGCTACATCAACGTTCCTATGGAGCGCTTGAAAGAGTTGGCAATTGCTCAAATGCAAGCAGGTGAGACTGTTTGGTTTGGTTCAGATGTCGGTCAGCTCAGCAACCGCAAAGCTGGAATTCTTGCGACAGATGTTTATGACTTTGAATCAAGCATGGACATTAAACTCACTCAAGACAAGGCTGGACGTTTGGACTACAGCGAAAGCTTAATGACCCACGCTATGGTCTTGACAGGTGTTGACTTGGATGAAAATGGTAAGTCAACCAAGTGGAAGGTTGAAAACTCTTGGGGAGATAAGGTAGGTACAGATGGTTACTTTGTTGCCTCAGACGCTTGGATGGACGAATACACTTACCAAATCGTTGTCCGTAAGGAATTGCTGACAGCAGAAGAACAAGCAGCCTATGAAGCAGAACCAATTGTACTCGCACCTTGGGATCCAATGGGAGCCTTGGCAGAATAATACTCTTCGAAAATCAAATTCAAACCACGTCAAGGTCGCCTTGCCGTAGATATATGTTACTGACTTCGTNNTGTTTTGAGCAACCTGCGGCTCGCTTCCTAGTTTGCTCTTTGATTTTCATTGAGTATAAAAGCATAGAAAAAAGGAATCAGATTTTAGAACCTGGTTCCTTTTAAGTTGCTTGATTACATGATGTGAAGAACATGTGCCACAATACCCACTGCGAAGAGTGCAAGGATAATAGTGATTGGAGATACTTTTTTCTTAAGCAAGTACATGCAAAGTAAAGTAAGGAGTAGTCCTGATAATCCAGGAATCAACATATCCAAGTTTTGTTGGAAAGTAGTAACTTTTTCCGGTGTTTGAGACAATCCTTGTCCTACTTGTGCGAATGCTTCTTGGATACCTTTAGATCCTTCTGGCAATTTATCCCAATGGATATAAGCCTTTTCATCTAGTTGAACTTTAGAAACATCGAAAGCAAATTTAATATTTACCCAGCGTTGAACAAGGACAGCAAGAATGAACATCCCAAGGATAGAAGCTCCTTTAGTGATGTCTTGAAGGATACCGCCAGACATATCTTTAGTGATTTCTGATCCAGCCTTGTATCCAACCTCTTGAACATACCACAAGAATGACATACGAATCAAGTTCCATGCAACAAAGAAGAGGAGTGGACCCAAGATATTGCCAGTAAGGGCAAGTGAAGCACCGAGAGATCCAAGGATTGGGCGTACTGTAAACCAGAATACTGGGTCACCGATACCAGCAAGAGGTCCCATCATACCGATTTTAACCCCTTGGATAGCAGCGTCATCGATTTCCACACCGTTAGCACGTTCTTCTTCAAGCGCAAGAGTAACCCCCATGATTGGAGCAGCTACGTATGGATGAGTGTTGAAGAACTCAAGGTGACGCTCAAGAGCAGCGATTTGATCTTCTTTTTTAGTATAGAGTTTTTTGATAGCTGGAATGAGTGTATAAGCCCAGCCCAAGTTTTGCATCCGTTCAAAGTTCCAAGACCCTTGTAAGAAGGTTGAACGCCACCAAACTTTTTTACGATCTGATTTAGTTAATTGAAGTTTTTCAGTCATGATGTTTTCAGTCCTTTCTTATCTTAGTAGTCTTCGAGGATATCGCCGATTGGGTCGTTAGAAGTTGCGGCACCACCACCACCATTTCCACCAGTTTTAGAAAGGTGAAGGTAGATAAGCGCGATAGCAACACCGATAGCACCGAATCCGATTAGAGTAATGTCTGATACGGCAGCAAGAACGAAACCAAGAGCGAAGAATGGCCATACTTCACGAGTTGCCATCATGTTGATAACCATGGCGTAACCAACGGCAACGACCATACCACCACCAATAGCCATACCATCTTTGAGCCAGTCTGGCATAGCACTAAGGATACTTTGTACAGTTTCAGTTGGTACCATAAGGAGAAGAGCTGCAGGAAGCGCAATACGAAGTCCTTGGAAAAGTAGCGCAATAAAATGCGCACGCTCCACAGCGCCGAAGTCACCTTTTTTAGCGGCAGCATCAGCAGTGTGAACCAATCCAACTGAAATTGTACGTACAATCATAGTTAAGAATAGACCAGCAACGGCAAGAGGGATGGCAACCGCTTGGGCAACACCGATACCTGTCTTGGTAAAGTCACCACCAAGAACCATGATAATGGCAGCAGCGACAGAAGCAAGTGCAGCATCAGGAGCGATAGCAGCACCGATATTTGACCAACCAAGGGCAATCATTTGAAGAGAACCACCAAGTATAATACCTGCTTCTAAGTGACCTGTTACAAGCCCAATAAGAGTACAAGCTACAAGTGGTTGATGGAATTGGAACTGGTCGAGGATACCTTCAAGACCTGCAAGGAAGGCTACAACGACTACTAAAACCATAGAAATAATAGACATCTTTAAAATCCTTTCATAAATAATGGCTTATTTGACATTGGCTTTGTTAATCAAGTCAAACAAATCTTTTTTAGAATCATTTGGTACTTTACGGACATCGAATTCAACACCCAAGTCACGCATTTTTTCAAATGTAGCAACGTCTTCTTTGTCCATAGACAAAACAGTATTGACCAATGTTTTACCTGTTGAGTGAGCCATAGAACCAACGTTAAGAGTTTTGATTGGCACGCCGCCTT
Organism: Streptococcus sp. 3109; assembly: GCF_013276905.1. Classification (NCBI taxonomy): domain Bacteria; kingdom Bacillati; phylum Bacillota; class Bacilli; order Lactobacillales; family Streptococcaceae; genus Streptococcus; species Streptococcus sp. 3109. The sequence goes on from NZ_VMLY01000004.1 coordinate 66,732, forward strand.
CGATGGCACGAAGGGCATCTTGAGGTGTTTCAAACAAGATAAGGGCATGTGTTTCTCCAAAACGTGGGTCTTTTGAAACCTCAATCAGTTTTTGAATTGGAACCACGTTAGCCTTGACATTACCTGGAGCTGCTTGTTTAATCAATTCTTTACGAAGGTCGTCTTTAGCCACGTTATCTGAAGCCACGATGATACGGTCTGCTTTTGAATCTGGAGTCCAAGCAGTTGCAACCTGACCGTGAAGTAGACGTGTGTCAAGACGGGCAAGATTGATTTTCAATTTACCGTCTCCAATGACCGTTCCTTCTGGGATAGCAGCTTGGGCAACTGGAGCAGCTGCAGCGCTTGCTACTTCCTCAACTGGGTTTAGCTCTTCTGGAAGAGCCTTGATGCCATCTTTGGCTTCTTTAATAATATTCGCAGCGACTTTTTCTACACCTGCAGCAGCGTCCATGAGGCGCTCTGTGTAGGCTTGAATCAACATCGGTAAGTTAAGTCCTGTGATGATGGCAAACTTACGCTCAGGATTTTCTCCCATCACGCGACTAGCTTGGTTAAATGGAGAACCACTCCAAAGGTCAGCCAAAACTAGAACCTCATCTTCTGCGTCAAATGCAGCAACAGCGTTATTAAACTTAGCGTATAGATCATCAGGACCTTCATTTGGCATAAAGGTCACAACTTGAACCTTTTCTTGTTCACCAAAGATCATAGATCCTGACTGATGAATACCCGCAGCAAATTCGCCGTGGCTCGCAATAATGATTCCGATACTCATTATTGTCATTCCTCCTTTTTTGTTTTAGTTTTCATTTAAGAAAACTTTAAGACTGTTTAAGTATAAACCGTTTTCATGTAAAAAGCAACTATTTATCATAAAAAATTAAAAAAACTTTTACTTTTGGATGTTGATATATTGAGTTTTTTGAGGAGTAATATTGAATCCACATTTAAAAATTTAATATAAAAAAGTTGAAAGAAGCTTCCAACTTTTAAAATAGGTTTCTATTAGATTAGTGGGTGAAGTCGAGTACCATACGTCCTTGGATTTGACCTTTTTCCATTTCGTCGAAAATGGCTACGGCATCTTCTATTGGACGTTTTTGAACAACTGGAACTACTAAACCTTCTGCACCGAATTGGAAGGCTTCTTCCAAGTCTTTACGAGTTCCTACAAGAGAACCGATGACTTGGATTCCATCTAGAACGGTTTTTACGATGCTAAGTTCCATCATTTCAGAAGGAAGACCAACAGCGACTACGCGACCACCAGCACGAACTGAGTCAACAGCCTGATTGAAGGCAACTTTAGACACAGCAGTTACGACAGCTGAGTGAGCACCTCCATCAGTTTTTTCCTTGATAAGTCCAGGTACATCTTCAACTTCGAGGCCGTTAATAACAATGTCAGCGCCTACTTCTTTTGCAAGGGCAAGTTTGTCATTGTTGATATCAACTGCGATAACATGAGCATTGAATACTTTTTTAGCATATTGAACAGCTAGGTTACCAAGTCCACCAGCACCGTAAAGAACAACCCATTGGCCTGGTTCAACTTTGGCTTCTTTAATAGCTTTATAGGTTGTTACACCAGCACATGTGATAGAAGAAGCTTGGGCTGGATCAAGTCCGTCAGGAACTTTAACAGCATAGTCAGCAGTTACGATACATTGTTCAGCCATACCACCGTCTACTGAGTAGCCAGCATTTTTCACTGTACGGCAAAGGGTTTCGCGACCAGTTGTACAGTATTCGCAAGTGCCACATCCTTCAAAGAACCAAGCAACGCTGACGCGGTCACCGACTTTAAGGCTTTTCACATCTGGAGCAATCTCTTTAACGATACCGATACCTTCGTGGCCAAGAACACGTCTTGGGACTTGACCAAAGTCACCATGAGCAACGTGGAGGTCGGTGTGGCAAACGCCACAGTATTCAATTTCTACAAGTGCTTCCCCAGTTTCAAGTGGACGGAGTACTTTTTCTTCAACAGCAACACCAGTGCTTTCTGGATTTACAACAACAGCTTTCATAGCTATCCTCCTTGATATTAACTGAGAGCAGGAGAAACAGGACTGGATTGATTTTTTGTCAACAGAGTCGAGTGTGACGAGCTCTCTTGTTTTTATATGTGAAGTATATCACAAAAGAAAGCCTTTTCCAAGGTTTTGGGGGTAAAAAATAGAACAATCGATTAACTGGTTGATGAGACTGTGAAAAGAGCACAAAGACCAGCTCGCAAGCTGGTCATACTCTTCGAAAATCTCTTCAAACCACGTCAGCTTCGCCTTGCCGTAGGTATATGTTACTGACTTCG
>NZ_VMLY01000004.1:69061-152805 GCF_013276905.1 Streptococcus sp. 3109
GATTTTCATTGAGTATCAGTATAGGTTATAAGAATAAGTCTTGCAGGGTTTTGGCAACTCCGTCTTGGTCATTGGTCAAGGAAATTTGCTCATCTGCATAGGGGAGTAGCTCTGAGTTGGCATTTTTCATTGCATAACCTTTCCCGGCAAAAGCAAGCATTTCGGTATCATTGTGCTCATCTCCAAAAGCAATCAAATCTTTTTTGTCACGGTTCATTACCTTGAGCAAGTAGTCCAAAGCAAAGGCTTTGTTGACACCTTTTGGTGTACACTCAAGGATATTGAGCGGACCTCCCCAGGTATTGATAGACAGTTGATGCTGGTAGAAGGAGTTCATTTCTTTTGCCAAGGCATATTTGTCACTGGCTCTGGTCTGCAACAGAATACAGTTAGGATCCTTGGTCACCAATTCAGGCTGGAATTGATTTTCAGGCTGGAAAGCTTCTACACCAAATAGTTTGGGATTGGCAATTTCTTCATTAGGATTTGTAATGTAGAATTTTTTACGGTATTCTCCAGCGATAAAATCGGCTTGAATGTCCTCTGAACGTCGAACCATATCTAAAAGATATTTTTTGTCTACAGTAAAACACTTTTCAAAGTCCCAAACTTGGTCTGGCAAATGAGTAAGGGAGCCGTTGAAATTAATCATAGGAGTGTCTAAGCCTAGTTCACGGTAGAAATCTTTTGACATGCGGTAAGGGCGACCTGTCGTAATAATAACCTGATGGCCTTTTTCAGTAACTTTTTTAATGGTTTCTTTGGTAAAGTCAGAAATCTGACTGTCTGAGTTGAGCAGGGTTCCATCCAGGTCTAGTGCAATAATTTTTTTCGTCATATGAACCTTTCTAGTGTCTTTCCAGATAAGATGTCTTCTATTATAACAAAAAGCAGACAGAAAAGCAGATTCCAAACAAAAAATGAAATTCCATCAAATTCTTAAATAAATTAAACAAAGATATTGAAAAAGTGAATGATAAATGATATAATTCTGTTATTGTTCGTAAAAATTAAAAGGAGATTGATAATGGACAAATTATTTAAACTAAAAGAGAACGGTACAGACGTTCGTACAGAGGTTCTCGCTGGTTTAACGACTTTCTTTGCAATGAGTTATATTCTCTTTGTAAACCCACAAATTCTTTCGCAAACAGGGATGCCTGCTCAGGGTGTCTTCCTAGCAACGATTATTGGTGCAGTAGCGGGTACCTTGATGATGGCTTTTTATGCTAACTTGCCATACGCTCAAGCGCCAGGTATGGGGCTGAATGCCTTCTTTACCTTTACAGTTGTATTTGGACTTGGTTATTCTTGGCAAGAAGCCCTAGCTATGGTCTTCATCTGTGGGATTATTTCATTGATTATTACCTTGACAAATGTTCGTAAAATGATCATTGAATCGATTCCAAATGCCCTTCGCTCAGCTATTTCAGCTGGTATCGGTGTCTTCCTTGCCTATGTAGGAATTAAGAATGCTGGACTTTTGAAATTCACGATTGATCCAGGCAACTATACTGTTGTAGGAGAAGGGGCTGACAAAGCTCAAGCAACGATTGCGGCAAACTCTTCAGCAGTTCCAGGATTGGTCAGCTTTAATAATCCAGCTGTTTTGGTGGCTCTTGCAGGACTTGCCATTACTATCTTCTTTGTCATCAAAGGGATTAAAGGGGGAATTATCCTCTCTATCTTGACAACAACTGTTCTTGCTATTGCAGTTGGTTTGGTAGATTTGTCAAGCATCGATTTTGCTAATAACCATGTTGGTGCAGCTTTTGAAGATTTGAAGACAATCTTTGGTGCAGCTCTTGGTTCAGAAGGTTTGGGAGCTTTGATTTCAGATACAGCTCGCTTGCCTGAAACTCTGATGGCCATTCTTGCCTTCTCATTGACAGATATTTTTGATACAATTGGTACTTTGATCGGTACAGGTGAAAAAGTTGGTATCGTAGCGACAAATGGTGAAAATCACCAATCAGCTAAGTTAGACAAGGCTCTTTACTCTGACTTGATTGGTACTTCAATTGGTGCCATCGCAGGTACTTCGAACGTAACGACTTATGTTGAGTCTGCTGCTGGTATCGGTGCAGGTGGACGTACTGGTTTGACAGCCTTGGTTGTAGCTATCTGTTTTGCGATTTCAAGCTTCTTTAGCCCACTTCTAGCGATCGTACCAACAGCTGCTACGGCTCCAATCTTGATTATCGTTGGGATTATGATGTTGGCTAGCTTGAAAAATATCCATTGGGACGATATGTCTGAAGCGGTTCCTGCTTTCTTCACATCTATCTTTATGGGATTCAGCTACTCTATCACTCAAGGGATTGCAGTTGGTTTCTTGACTTACACTTTGACTAAGCTTGTCAAAGGTCAAGCTAAAGATGTTCATGTCATGATTTGGATTTTGGATGCCTTGTTTATCCTTAACTACATCAGCATGGCCCTATAAATGCTATAATATAAAAAGGGGTTCTCCCCTTTTTATATTATAGTTACTTGAAAATTGCTTCAAACTAGGTAGGTGATTTTGATTGAATGGTAGGAGTATAATTGATGATAAAAAAGAATATTTGGGATGAAGTATTAAACAGGGGGAAGTGGTTAATAATCTTTCTAGTAGGGCTTTTGTTTTCTCAGTTTCCTTTAGCTCTAGCAACTTTTCTAACTAGCAGAAAATTTCCACTGCTTCAAACTGGACTATTAGTAGGGACCTTATCTCTTGTGGTTTTAACTGTATTTATAATAGGTGCTAGGAAAACACAGTTGACTAGTTTTGGTTTATCGTTTTTCAAGGTTAAGGATTTGGCTAGATTGGCCTTAAGCTATCTAGTGATTCTTGCCTTTAATATTCTTGGTGTGGTCTTACTGCGTTTGATGAATGAAACAACAACCAGCAATCAATCAAATATTAATGATTTGGTCCAGAATAGTTCCTTAATTTCCAGTTTTTTCTTACTGGTTCTAATAGCTCCTATTTGTGAGGAGATTTTATGTCGAGGAGTGATTCCTAAAAAACTCTTTCGTGGTAAAGAAAATGTGGGTTATATAGTCGGTGCTATTATCTTTGCCTTGCTTCATTTACCGACAAATCTACCTTCTCTTCTTATCTATGGAGGAATGTCAACTGTGCTAACTTGGACAGTTTATAAAACCCAACGTTTGGAAATGTCTATCTTACTTCACATGATTGTGAATGGGGTTGTTTTCTGTTTGTTGACTCTCGTGGTAATTTTGAGTCGGACATTAGGGATTTCTGTTTAATACTCAATGAAAATCAAAGAGCAAACTAGGAAACTAGCCGCAGGCTGTACTTAAGTACGGCAAGGCGACGTTGACGCGGTTTGAAGAGATTTTCGAAGAGTATAAGATTATTGACAATTGCTTACTTGTTTCTACTGGGAAAAAGATGAATGCAATCGTGTCCATCTTTTTCTTTTTATGGTAAAATAGAGAAATAATATGGTGAAAAGCCTTGAGGGAGTGACCGATATGTCAACTAAAGTAAATCATGCAAAGACAGCTATTTGCGGAATTATCAATGTAACCCCAGATTCCTTTTCGGATGGTGGTCAATTTTTTGCGCTTGAGCAAGCGCTCCAGCAGGCTCGTAAATTGATAGCAGAAGGAGCCAGCATGCTAGATATCGGTGGAGAATCAACTCGGCCTCGGCCGGGAAGTAGCTATGTTGAGATAGAAGAGGAAATCCAGCGTGTTGTTCCAGTGATTAAAGCGATTCGCAAGGAAAGTGATGTCCTCATCTCCATTGATACTTGGAAGAGTCAAGTAGCAGAAGCTGCTTTGGCTGCTGGTGCCAATCTAGTTAATGATATCACGGGTCTCATGGGTGATGAAAAAATGGCCCATGTGGTTGCAAAGGCTGGAGCGAAAGTAGTCATTATGTTTAATCCAGTCATGGCGCGACCTCAGCATCCTAGCTCGCTCATATTTCCTCATTTTGGCTTTGGTCAAGCTTTTACAGAGGAAGAGTTAGCTGACTTTGAAACATTGCCAATCGAAGACTTGATGGAGGCTTTCTTTGACAGAGCCCTATCGAGAGCGAATCAAGCTGGGATCGCACAAGAAAATATCCTGTTGGATCCAGGGATTGGATTTGGTCTGACCAAGAAAGAAAGTCTGCTTCTTTTACGGGATCTGGATAAACTACATCAGAAGGGCTATCCAATCTTTCTTGGAGTATCGCGCAAGCGGTTTGTCATCAATATCCTTGAAGAAAATGGCTTTGAAGTCAATCCTGAGACAGAACTTGGTTTCCGCAATAGGGACACGGCTTCGGCTCATGTAACCAGTATCGCTGCGAGACAGGGTGTGGAAGTGGTGCGCGTGCATGACGTAGCCAGTCACAGGATGGCAGTTGAAATTGCCTCCGCCATTCGTCTGGCTGATGAAGCGGAAAATCTAGATTTAAAACAATATAAATAAGATGAAAGAAATTGAAAACAATCAGTGGATTGCCCACTATCGGACGGATCAACCGCATTTTGGCTTGGAACGAATGGTGGAACTGTTAGCTTTGCGTGGCAATCCCCATCTCAAACTCAAGGTTATCCATATCGGAGGGACCAATGGCAAGGGTTCGACCATTGCTTTTTTGAAAAATATGCTAGAAAAGATGGGGCTGAGAGTTGGGGTGTTCAGCTCGCCCTATCTCATTCATTACACAGACCAGATTAGCATCAATGGAGAATCTATCCCAGAAGCGAGGCTAGAAGCCCTCATGGCAGACTATCAGTCTTTGCTGGAGGGAGAAACGGCCGCCAATTTGCAGGGGACAACCGAGTTTGAGATTATCACAGCTATAGCCTATGATTACTTTGCCTCGGAGCAAGTAGACGTGGCTATCATGGAAGTCGGCATGGGTGGACTTTTAGATAGTACCAATGTCTGCCAGCCCATTTTGACAGGCATCACCACTATTGGACTGGATCATGTGGCCCTACTTGGTGACACCTTGGATGCCATAGCAGAGCAGAAAGCAGGTATTATCAAACAAGGGATTCCCTTGGTAACAGGGCGTATTGCTCCAGAAGCTTTGGCTATGATTGACTGCATTGCGGAAGGGAAAGATGCACTGAGATTTGCCTACGGGACAGATTATCAGGTCAGCCATCAAGAAAGTGTGGTGACAGGGGAAGTCTTTGACTATACAAGTGCTGTCAGACAAGGTCGCTTCCAGACTAGCCTGCTTGGCTTGCACCAGATAGAGAATGCTGGGATGGCCATAGCTTTACTTGATACTTTTTGTTTAGAAGATGGTCGAGAGCTAGCAAGCAATGACCTACTTGGTCAAGCCTTGGAAGAAGCAAGTTGGCCAGGGCGTTTGGAAGTTGTGTCGAGAGACCCCCTGATGATTTTGGATGGGGCCCACAATCCCCATGCTATCAAGGCCTTATTGGCAACCTTGCAAGAACGCTTTGCGGATTATCATAAGGAAATCCTCTTTACTTGTATCAAAACCAAGGCCTTGGAGGATATGTTGGACTTGCTGGGGACAATGCCAGATACCGAGCTTACTCTGACACATTTTGAAGATAGTCGGGCGACTGATGAAAGCGTGTTGGAAGAGGCAGCTAAGTCTAGGAATCTCAACTACCAAGGTTGGCAGGATTTTCTAGAGCAGAAATTGACAGATAAAAAAGAAGAGAAACAAACAGTTAGGATTGTCACGGGTTCCTTGTATTTCTTGAGCCAAGTGAGAGCCTATCTGATGGAGAGGAAGAATGAGAATGGATACACAAAAGATTGAAGCAGCTGTAAAAATGATTATCGAGGCTGTCGGAGAGGACGTTAATCGCGAGGGCTTGCAGGAAACACCTGCTCGTGTAGCCCGTATGTACCAAGAGATTTTTTCAGGTCTTGGTCAAACAGCGGAGGAACATTTGTCAAAATCCTTTGAGATTATTGACGATAATATGGTGGTAGAAAAGGATATTTTTTTCCATACCATGTGTGAACACCACTTCTTGCCATTTTATGGTAGAGCGCATATTGCCTATATTCCAGATGGCCGTGTGGCAGGTTTGTCTAAGCTAGCTCGTACGGTTGAAGTTTATTCTAAAAAGCCACAAATTCAAGAACGGTTGAATATCGAAGTGGCTGATGCCTTGATGGAGTATCTAGGCGCTAAAGGAGCCTTTGTTGTCATTGAGGCGGAACATATGTGTATGAGCATGCGTGGTGTCAGAAAACCGGGCACTGCCACCTTGACGACAGTAGCTCGTGGTCTATTTGAAACAGATAAGGACCTCCGAGATCAGGCTTATCGTTTAATGGGACTATAATACTCTTCGAAAATCAAATTCAAACCACGTCAGCTTCCATCTGCAACCTCAAAACAGTGTTTTGAGCAGCCTGCGGCTAGCTTCCTAGTTTGCACTTTGATTTTCATTGAGTATAAAAAGAATCCGCTTTGGGCGGATTTTTCTAGAAAGGAATCATTATGGATCAACTGCAGATTAAGGATTTGGAAATTTTTGCCTATCATGGTCTTTTTCCTAGTGAGAAGGAATTGGGGCAGAAGTTTGTCGTTTCAGCCATCCTATCCTATGATATGACCAAGGCGGCGACAGACTTGGATTTAACGGCTTCTGTCCATTATGGAGAACTGTGTCAGCAGTGGACGACTTGGTTTCAGGAAACAACTGAGGATTTGATTGAAACGGTAGCTTATAAACTGGTGGAACGTACTTTTGAGGCCTATCCTCTTGTCCAAGAAATGAAGCTGGAACTGAAAAAACCTTGGGCGCCAGTGCATTTGCCACTAGATACTTGCTCGGTAGCCATTCATCGCCGCAAGCAACGATCCTTTATCGCCCTAGGAAGCAATATGGGAGATAAACAAGCAAACTTGAGACAAGCCATTGAGAAAATGCGAAATCGAGGTATCCATATTCTCAAAGAGTCCAGTGTCTTGACGACGGAGCCTTGGGGTGGTGTGGAGCAAGATAGCTTTGCTAATCAAGTGGTTGAAGTAGAAACATGGTTGCCTGCCCCAGTGCTATTAGAAACCTTGTTAACCATTGAAGCAGAGATGGGACGGGTGAGAGAAGTGCATTGGGGACCTCGTTTGATTGATTTGGACTTGCTCTTTGTGGAGGACCAGATTCTTTATACAGACGACCTCATCTTGCCTCATCCTTACATAGCGGAACGCTTTTTTGTTCTTGAGTCTCTACAAGAAATTGCGCCTCATTTTATCCATCCGATATTAAAGCAACCTATTCGCAACTTGTATAATGCTTTGAAACAATAGAAAAAACTCTAGTTTTCAGTCACTTACAACTGAAGGCTAGAGTTTTTAAAATAGGTCATTTTCTTCTGGGAGGAGGATAGTCTCTCTACCATCCATATCTAAAACCAGAACTCTCGGGGGATAAAGAGGGTCGAAAGGGTGGTTAAAATCAAAATCAATGGCTGTAGGGAGGTGTTGACTTGAGAAGTGGAAGGTAATTTTTCCTTGGTTATTGAGCAATTGAAACTCAAGTTCTTCTTCCAATTCAAAGACATTTTTTAAGAAGTGGTCAATAATATACCAAAAAGAGTCAATGACATCATCAGGCAAGCTGGTAACAATGCCAAAACTAGCCGACCGCATCTGGGTATTGGTAAAAGCCATATTTCTGCCCCCTTTCTTTTCCCTTATCATACAGCAAATAGGATTAAAAATCAAGAAAAGGTGATTTTTTGAAAAGGATTTTAGCTACAGGGAGAAATAAGGAAAAAATCCCAAAAATCTCCCGAAGTTAATAGGTAAATTCCCAAATTAACTTGATTATATAACTTTCAGTTACTTTGAGAAGTTACGCATTAGAAATGACTTTGTCCATGTCCCAGAAGGTCTTGGAATTGAGGGGAGTTCCTTCACGAGATTCAACAAGAGTTTGTTCGTATTGTTTTTGAGCTTGTTTAGCAAGGTAGAAGATTTTCTGATAGCCACAATTCTGTCTTCTTTTAGGGCATCCATTACAGACAAAGGGAGCTTTGTCGAGTAGAGGGCAAGGAAGGTTATCACAAGTAGATTCTCTAACTTGTCTGTTTCGTTTGACTTCTTTAGAAACAGTAGTTGGGTCTTTTAGAATGGACTGTCCAATAGCTTTGAAGGTTTCACCGCGCTCTAAGCCTAATTGGATATCATTACGGTCTGAAAGGGCAAGGTGTTTATGTTTTGTCATAGTAGACCTCATTTCTAACTCAAACGTCTCACACTTAATTCCACCATAAAAATCCGTTTTAGACTAATTTCCACTTTGGTCAGGCAAGTGGAAGTTACTTTGAGAAGTTACGTTTAGAAAAATATTTTTCATATCTATTGACTTTTAGGGGTGAAATTTGGTATTATAGTAGGCGGTATTGTTTACCCCATTTGAAAGGCCCCGGAACCTTCCAAATACTTTTCGATGGGAAGGAACACCCATCACCGTAAACAAAAATCGAACTATATATAGGAGAAATCATGAACAAAACAACATTTATGGCTAAACCAGGCCAAGTTGAACGTAAATGGTACGTAGTTGACGCAACTGATGTACCACTTGGACGTCTTTCTGCAGTAGTTGCTAGCGTACTTCGCGGAAAAAACAAACCAACATTTACACCACACACTGATACAGGTGACTTTGTGATTGTTATCAATGCTGAAAAAGTTAAATTGACTGGTAAAAAAGCAACTGATAAAATCTACTACACTCACTCAAACCACCCAGGTGGATTGAAACAAATCTCTGCAGGTGAACTTCGTTCTAAAAATGCAGTACGTTTGATCGAGAAATCAGTTAAAGGTATGCTTCCACACAATACTCTTGGACGCGCTCAAGGTATGAAGTTGAAAGTATTTGTTGGAGCTGAGCACACTCACGCTGCACAACAACCAGAAGTTCTTGATATTTCAGGACTTATCTAAGGAAAGGAACAATAAAGTATGTCACAAGCACAATATGCAGGTACTGGACGTCGTAAAAACGCTGTTGCACGCGTTCGCCTTGTTCCAGGAACTGGTAAAATCACTGTTAACAAAAAAGATGTTGAAGAGTACATCCCACACGCTGACCTTCGTCTTGTCATCAACCAACCATTCGCAGTTACTTCAACTGTAGGTTCATACGACGTTTTCGTTAACGTTGTAGGTGGTGGATACGCTGGTCAATCAGGAGCTATCCGTCACGGTATCGCTCGTGCCCTTCTTCAAGTAGACCCAGACTTCCGCGATTCATTGAAACGCGCAGGACTTCTTACACGTGACTCACGTAAAGTTGAACGTAAGAAACCAGGTCTTAAGAAAGCTCGTAAAGCATCACAATTTAGTAAACGTTAATCAATACGATCATATCAACGTTTCAAAGCACTCAAAAGTTTACCTTATGGGTGCTTTTTTCGTATTTTTTTGAAAAGCTTACCTCAAAGTTTACCTTATTTTTACCTTATTGTTTTAGAGACTTTAAAGCAAATTCACCAACTGCCATAGGAACTACATTAGGAGTATTGACATAAATTTGAGTTGTACCTGTATGTCGTAGTTTATGAAGTGTAGCATGTGCCAGCTCTTTATGTCGCTTTCTAATGCTTTTCATTTTATTGTTCAGATAGTCAGCATGTAAAGGCTTGTTGGTGTTTCCTTTTGCTATATCGACACTATAATATGACTGGGAGGGCAAAGTCAGTTGCTTTAAAACGTTAATTGATACGATTATATCAATATTTCAAAGCTATTTGCAAAGTGCTTTTCTAGGTTTACACTTAAAATAATTGTTAAGTTATATAGGAACCTTCTAGATAAAGACTGAGTACTTTTAGAGTATAATATAGTTATGTAGAGTTAAAAAGAATTGAGGAAAGTAATATTGGCTAAATCTCACATATCAGAATTATTACCAACTAAGTATAGAAAACGTCATCAATTAATGCTATATTTGTATGATATACTAGTTGATATTTTAGTTAAAGCTGATAAATATCAATTATCCAGTCTATCTTTTAGATTTACTAATGAGATAAATGATGAAATTGACTTGTTTGATGAACTAGATAGACAAAAAGATTTAGATATTTCTGAATATGTATATATACCTCACATCTTTTTTTCAATTTTACGTGATTTAAATTACTACCTATTTGAATCTCTGAGTTGTATAGAGAGGGGAAAAGTTACTGTTGCATTTTCTCTTGCTAGGAAACCTTTTCAAGATAATTTATTTTATTTAAGTTGGATATTGGTTCAACCACATGATTTCTTAGAAAAAATACAATATGGAGAGCTTAGGGAATATGACGTAAGTGATTTGAAGGGTAAAAAAGAATTTGTTATTGACCTACTTTTAAAAGCAAAAGAATCGATTCAGTATGAAAATGGTTTTTTGGATTTTAGTAGAGAATTACTTGATCCTGAATTACTATATGACATTATATATAATCGAAAGGCAGAAAATAGTTTAACAAGTGTATTTGATCAATCTATTCATTTGGTGACAAAGAATAAAAATTATCCTACGGAAAAGCGAAATCTTAATTTTATATTTTCTGATGATAAGATTTGGGATGATTTTTGGCATTTGTTCTATGAGAAAACACCCTACATTCTCATTTATTTAGTAGAAGTAGCTATTGCTATATTTGAGAAATATTTTGATATTGATTTAGAAATAGTTACCCTTAACCGGTATATTAGAAATTTAAAGATAATTTTAGCTTTATCTGGAGAAGAAAATAAAGAATTAGAAAGTATTTTTGATTTCATATTTAATGGTGATAATCTTAGCATGACATGTGAAGAATGCGGGAGGATATATAAGTTCAATATCAATTTAGTGAGGGAAATAAAAGAAGATTATCTATATACTTGTCAGAATTGTGGTTTTGTAGAGAGACTAGGGCAATATTTTGTGAGTGATGAATTATTGAGTAATAAAAGAAATACTCTGATTGATAACTCGAATGATGAGAATTGGAAGCTGGTCTAATACAATTAAAAGGTAGTACCGACATAAAAATCATAGTTTAGAAAGTTGTGAAGATTTTTGAAAAGCAATCAGAAAGGATAATATGAAATTTAAAGATTACACTTGGAATAAAGAGTTTGAAATAAAAGGGTATTTTTCAGAACGTTCCGACGATATAGTTAGTAAGGATAACTTGAGCGGTATTTTACATTATTCTTCTAGTGAAATTGTATTAGAATTATTTGGTGGATTTGAAGAGGAATCAGGTATTTCATTCGGTTTTGGTAAGTGTTTGGAAAAGATATATGGTTTCTCCAGTAATGGTAATATTTTAATTTTAAATACTTATGGTGAACCAATGGTACATTCCTCATCTCCTGGATTTCCGATAACTAGATATAGAGTAAAAAATTTTAAAATTTACAGTGTATTTTATAATGAGCTTGGAAATTTTGATTATAGTTCTGAGGCCTTTAAAGATTTAATTAATGAATTAGATTCTGAAAAAATCAAGGAATATAATTTTAGCTTTGAACATATTGAGGAATGGATTGAAAAATCATTGGTAACTGTTAAATATAGAGACAATCAAACTATTTTTGAAAGTGCAGTAAGTGAATATCAACCAACAAAAGTGTCAATAAGATCACTAGGAATGAACTTTGAAGATGTGGCAATACTCCATTCTTCATATACAACTACGTCATTTACCAGTGATTATTTTATTAAACTTATTTCAGCTGATTTAAATATAAGATATTTTGATGAATTTTATCAAGCTTCACATAAGTTTAAGGAATTTATTGAGATTTTATCAAATATACCATTGTCTTTTACTAATATTGAATTTCTTGTTCTTTATAAAATGATAGATGGTAAGCGTATGCCACTTATAAAAGGCAAATTCTTTGTTCAGCATTCTAGAAAATCCCAAAAATGGAAATCGTATTCTCAGCAAGATATTTCTTTGAGGGCATTAGAAGATAATTTTGAACATATTTTAAATCATTGGTTTGATAAATCTGAGGAACTTGAATTTATAGTGAGACAATTTTCAAAAAATCTTCATGGTGATTTATATTTGGAAGATCAGTTGGTTGATGCTATTAGGAATTTGGAAGTTTACTCTAGAAATTTTAAGAATTTTAAAAATCCGAAATGTTTATCTGATGTTGAAGAAAAAGCTAGACAATCTTTGTTTGACTTTATAAACACACATCTTTTAGAAGAGGTAAGAAGAAAATTTAGAAATAAATTGAAATTTAATCAAAAAGAGCCTAACCTTGCCGAACGTTTAAAAAATTTATTCGATTCAATTGATGAGCTTAATCTGTCTAAAATTTTTTCGAATAGTGAGAGAGAATTACTAATAATAAAATTAATTCAAACACGAAATTACTATACTCATGGTGATTCGAAAGATAACTATCCAGAAATGATAACAGATATCAGGGAGATGTATGAAACAAAATTGTTTCTTCAAGAAGTGCTGAGATATTATATTTATCAAGAATTGGATATGAAATATAAATATAAAAAATTCTAAACCTCAAGCCATTAGCTCAATGATTTAGGATGTTTTCATGGAAATTGGAACAATTGACACAGTTGTTGAGACTTTAGTCGCTTATAAATGTGGCTGCAACCTGACAAGGTCAGTTGTCTGTAAACGTTAATCAATATGAGTATATTAACGTTTACAGACATTCAAGAATTTTCTCTTGGATGTCTTTTTTGTATAGAAATCAAGAGTTTCCATCATTGATTTTTAGTCTAGTATTAGTTTCTACTGAATAAGCTTTTTCGGCCATAACAAAACACTCCTGTTCATAGTTTCACTAGATTTTGACAGGAGTGTTTTTCTTGTGTATCAATTTATAGGTTCAGTATTTTTCTAGTAACCAATCTATGATATTTTTCTTTTCAATTCCATTGTAATTTGCTGTTGGCTGAATCGTATCCATTGTTAATAGATATTTTGGGAATTGATCTTTAATGGCTTCTAGTGGTCTAAGTTCTTTTTCTAGTGTTTCTGGAGCAAGTGTTGTTTCACTGACTTGATAATAAGCGTAGTGGCCAAGATCAGTTACAACAACAAAATCAACCTCATACTTATCTAAATTACCAACATATACTTGTGAATATCTACGTCTTAATTCCAAATATACAATATTTTCCAAGATATGCCCAATGTCTTCCTTGTGGTCTGGTAATAAGAGATGTCGTAAACCTAAATCAACGGGATAATATTTTTCTAAGCGTTGCAATAATGCTCTGCCTTTTACATCAAAACGTGGAACAGAATAAAAAAGTAAACTATCTGTCAAAGTTGTCAAATAATTTTCTAAAGTATTATGGGATATTGAAACATTTTGGCTGACCAAGGTATTGCGAATCTTATTTGTTGATATTAAGCTACCTGTACTACTGAGAAGGGTTCGGACAATGCGCTCAATAATAGTAGGATTTGGATTTCCCAATCTAGTGACAATATCATTTAACAGTATTGAGTTATATATTCCTCTGAGATAGTCAATTTTTTCAGCGTAAGATGATGTTTGCAATAAGTAAGGGAAAGCACTAAAGAGATAATTGTTAAAAATTTCTGTTGTATTCAGATTCTCTGAGAGAGATTGACCTGATAGGTATTCTTCAAATGACAAAGGAAGGACCTCTATCTCAACATACCGACCAGTCAAGTTTGTTGCTAATTGGCTGCTCATAAAGTAGGCGTTTGATCCAGTCAAATAGAGGTCAACATTTGGTAGGATGAATAGACTATCTGCTACCAGTTCAAATTTCTCAACATGTTGAATTTCATCTAAAAAGATATAGTATGTTTTCTCGCTAACTAATTGATCTTTTATATAAGCGTATAATGTTTGAAAATGTCGGAGGTCATAGTAACTCAGATCCTCAAAATTGATGGATATGATTTGATCCTCGTCTACCCCAGTTGCTAGTAACTCTTCTTTATAGAGTTGAAAGAGAACAGATTTACCAGCTCGTCTAACTCCACTCACAACCTTAATGATTTGTCGGTCACGATGTCTTCTTAAAAAGTCTAAATAATGTGGTCTTTTAATATAGTTCATAATAGATACCTCAAAGATAGTATAATACAAATAAAGATTATTTTCAAATATTTATAAATAATATTTAATTCGTTTGATTATTTCTAAGTATTTAGAAATAGTGTTTTTCTGCAATTAAAAAATAGTCCATTTTGGTATGGCATGATAGTAAATCTTGTGAGGTTTTGTAGCAAGTATTCAAATAAAAAGCGCATACTATCAGGCGTGTAAAAGCTTGATAGTATACGTTTCATCCTAGAAATATTTACGGGCTGTTTTTCTCAAACTGACTTTTTAAGAAGTTACCTTATTAGCAATTTCAAATAAGTTTATGGGGCTATCTTTGGAAAAACTGTAGAATTTCAAAAATTACTACAGACCTTGAATTTTACTTATCATTTCAATGATTTAGATTGCTTACATTTTGTTTTGATAAGTTTTACGGTAATCTCCAGGAGAAAGTCCAGTCCTTTGTTTAAAAATTTTAGTAAAGTAAGAATAATTATCATACCCTACTTGACAGGATACTTGTGATATCGAGATATCTGTTTGAGATAGGAGAGATTTAGCAGCATTAATGCGCTTATCCGTTATATATTTAACAAGAGTTTCTCCAGTTTCTTTTTTAAAAATTCTAGCCAAATGATCTGCGCTGAGATAAACCATATCTGCTAATATAGAACGATTTATATCTTCATAGTAGTGATGATCTATGTATTCGACAATGCGTTGAATACTATTTTTCTGGTTTTCAATGTTTGTTGCAAATTTCTTAGCATGCGACCAGTAATAATCAAAGTAATCCTGAAAAGATTCAATTGAATGAAAGCGTCGTTGGAATAAGAAATCATGAGTGCTGTTTTGGAATAATTTATGTGCCGAGATTCCATTTTGATCTAGATATATTCCTATTTGTTGAATCCAATCTAGTAAAATTTGCTGTAGTGTGAAAGTAGGAATTTGAGAATTATAGGCAAGTGAATTAATTTTTTCTCTTAATTCGTATTCACTTAAGCTATCTAAAAAAGTAATTGAAAGAGTTTCTGTTTTAAAGGAAGTTGGAAAACTATGTGGAACACATGTAATAGTATTCCAATAAGAAACATATTGTTCATTATAAGTGTAGAGTTCTTTGGTATGAAATAAAATATCGGATAGTTTGTGGCAGCTTTTATATATAATGTTTGAGTATTTACTAAAATTATTAGAAATTTGAGAATGAATTTCATATGCCAATTTGTCACTACGTTTGGATGAGTCTACTCTAAAGAGACAAACATATTGATCAACCTGGCTTTCCATCTTGAACAAACTTATCAGCTTATAAGAAGGTTGTGAAATTCTTTGAAGTTCTCTTTTTAGTTGAGAAGTCCATGATGGAGTTTCTGCAGAATAATCTTCTTCATTAAGATTGATTGTTAAAACTGCAAGGAAAAAATATTGGTGTTTTTTAAGAATAAAACCTTGTTTGCTTGCTATGTTTTCTAGCTCATCAATGCGAGAAATTTGAGGTTTTCTAAGGTAATCATACCAGAAATTATCTTCTATTTGTAAAAGTGCATCATTTTTCCCGTTTGAGTTATGATTCTCAATTTTACTAATGGCTTTTTGAATAATAAATTCTAATTTTTCAAAGTTAATGGGTTTTAGATAGTATTCGAAGCTTTGTAATTCAATTGCTTTTTGAGCATAGTTGAAGTCGGCGTAATTGGTTAAAAAAATTGTTTTTATATCATATTTTTCATTTCTAATCCAAGATAAGAGTTCGAGGCCACTACCTTGAGGCATTTCTATATCGCTTATCATGAGATCAATAGGATTCTCTCTAATAATATTTTGAGCTTGAGTGAGGCTATAGGCAACATAAACAGTGTCAATGTGTAGTTTAGCCCAATTTATTTTCTCTCGTAAAGCTTCAATGATAAAACGATCGTCATCAACTAATAAGATGTTCATTATAACCTCCGTCTATAATCTTGTATGGAATAAGTAAAAGAATTTTAGCCCCACCTTCTTCATTATTTTCAAATGCAATACTATAGTCATTAGGATAGAGAAGATTTAAACGTTCGATGGTGTTTGTGATCCCAATATGATGTCCATCTTCTGTTATTAGAGACTGTTTCTGATTTAGTTTTGATAAAATTTCTTCAGAGAAACCTGGACCATTATCCTCGATACAAATCTGAATATAATCTGAGTTCTCAGTTTTTACTTTTTTTATCGATAGCAAAATTGTAAATAAATCCTGAAATGAAAAACCGTGTTTGATTGTGTTTTCAATAAATGTTTGTAAAAGTAATGATGGGATAAGAGTATTTTGTAGGTCATCATTGTAGTTTAGTGAAAAGTAGATGCTATTTCCATATCGAATTTGTTGTATTTCTAAATAATCTTTAATATGCTGAACTTCATCTTTAAGTTCTGAAAAATCTTGATTAGCCATAAATAAATGACGGAGATAATTTGAAGTTAGGATAGTTAACTCTTCAATTTCTTTATAGTTTTTTGTTTGAAGCATACTATGAATCATTGATAACATATTTAAGTAGAAATGCGGACGAATTTGGTTCTTAAGATAATTAAGCTCAATCTTCTTAAGTTCTAGTTGTGAATGGTATTCTCGTATTTTTAATTCTTGCATGTCAAATATTACTTTATTAAGTTTATCATTTGCCTTATCAATTTCTAGTATACCTTCAGATATAAAAAATTCAGAAGGGGGGATGGAGCCCCCAAGTTGAGAGAGCCGTTCAGTGAGTCTTGTTATTGGTTTAATCATCCATTGACGAATATACAGGATAATGATGATTGATAAAATGGTGATAATGATAGGAACAGCTGATAAAAATACTTCTAAGAGTGTGATATTTCTAAAGACTTCGACATAATCGACTAAAACATAAATATCGAAAGGTAAATGCGTTTTTTCATTTTGAGCATGAATCAGGTAGTTTTCGGAGGGTATATTGTTAGGCTCTTTTAGGGAAAGTTTACCATTATTTCCAATATTGAGTTTTTTGAGAGGTTTTAGGATATCTTCTGAAGATATGACGGCATAAATGATTTTTCCTTCGTAATGAACAGATTTAACTAAGTATTCGCTGTTTTTAGTAGTTACATTTTTCCATTTACGGTCACTTATATCACTACGCAATGATTTTAGATTTGATTTTAACAGTAGATAATCTTCATATGGAATATAAAGATTGGAGACATTTATAAAATAATCAGTACTATCGGTTTCTAATAAGAATGTCATATGAGTTTCATTTTGATATTCAAACTCTGCAAAGCTAGTTTGAACTTTTTTAAGATTTTCTTGATACTCAAGAAACGTTTGTACATGATTTAAGTTCTCTAAAGATTCATTATGCGTTATTGTTGAGTACATAAAGCGTTCTACAGAATGTAATTTCTCATTAACAGAATCAGCATAAATTTCAATTGAACTACGTAAGTGTACTATATTTTGGTTTTTAATAAAATTTCTGGTTATGTTACTCATAGCAATATTGATTAAAATATTTATCAATAGTAGTACAAGTAGGAGTTTAAAGAAAAAATGAATGGAATGTTTTTTTGATAAGTCGTGATTTAATTTCATATACTATTCTCCTCTTAAAATTATAGCACTTTGAAAATACGATATCATGTAACAAAACAGATATGTTTTATCAAGATGTCGGAAAAGTAATAGTTTTTAAAATTAAAAAACTGAAAAATTGATAAACCTAGTCCAAAAAGTTCTATTAAGGGAATTCTATATGGTGTAAAATAATCGTAGAAAATCAAATAGGAGGAAAAACATGAAAGTAGCATCTCAACTTCATAAAATAAAATTAAAGCATAGTATTCCGTTATATATATTACTTTTTCCTTCAATATTGCTATTGATTTTATTTTCCTATATTCCCATGTTGGGACTAATTATTGCATTTAAAGACTATTCACCAGCCAATGGTATCTTTGCTAGTCAGTGGGTAGGATTTAAGTACTTTACTCAATTTTTCTCATCATTCCAATTCGGGACAACTATGTTCAATACATTAAAAATTTCACTTTATAGTATTGTAGTAGGATTCCCCTTACCTATTATACTAGCTATCATTAGTAATCAGTTAAGAGTTGGGAAATTTAGAAAAATATTTCAAGTGACAACTTACTTACCTCATTTTATCTCTACAATGGTTATGTGTGGGATGATTATCTTATTTTTATCTCCTACTAGTGGTTTGTTAGCGAATGTATTTAAGTCTGTTGGAATCACTATTCCAGATTTTTTATCAAAACCTAGTCATTTTGCAGGTGTTTATGTTTGGAGTGATGTATGGCAACATATTGGTTGGGATAGTATTATTTATCTGGCGGCGCTTTCTGCAATTGATCCTACATATTATGAGGCTGCAACTATGGATGGTGCCTCTAGGTTACAAAAAATTCGGCATATAGAATTACCATTGCTTTTGCCGACTGCTATGATTTTATTAATATTAAGAGCAGGTAGTTTATTAAGTGTAGGGTTTGAGAAAGTGTTACTACTACAGAATCCTCTTAATTTAGCAGGAAGTGAGATAATTTCGACCTATGTTTATAAAGTTGGTATGGTGAACTTTCAGTATAGTTATTCGACAGCTATAGGGTTATTTAACACGGTAGTTAATCTAATAATTTTGTTATCTGTTAACTGGTTCTCAAAAAGATATACTAGAACGGGTCTTTTTTAAAGGAAGGAGTGCTCAAGGTGAAATGGTTTCATAAATCAAGAAAAACAAACTCTGAATTATTATTTGATATAGTTACCTATGGTTTAGCAATTTTCCTTATCCTGTTAATTGTTTATCCGTTATGGTTTGTAGTGATTGCATCTTTTAGTAATCCTTCAGATGTTGCAAACGGGAAGGTATGGTTTATTCCAAGAGAATGGAAATTAGATGGATATTTACGTCTTATTCAACAACCTTTATTTTTGCGTAGCTATCTAAATACAATTTTATATACTGTTGTTGGTACCTTGGTTGCTTTAGTAGTCAATATTCCAGCTGGTTATGCTTTATCTAGAAAAGAATTAGTTGGTAGAAAGTGGATGAGTATTCTATACATAATCCCTATGTTCGTATCAGGTGGCTTGATTCCTACCTACTTAACAGTAAAGAATGTAGGCTTGATTGATACATTTTGGGTAATGGTAATACCTTTTGCGGTTTCATCATACAATATTATTGTTGCTAGAACTTTCTTTAATAATAGTATTCCAGACGGGATGTGGGAGGCTGCGCAAATTGATGGATGTGGTACAATTCGTTATTTTATTAAGATAGTCGTTCCTTTATCAAAAGCTATTATAGCAGTTATTGGACTTTGGACTGCAGTTGGTATTTGGAATTCGTGGTTTAATGCTTTAATTTATTTAACGAATGAAAATTTACAACCATTGCAATTAATTTTACGACGTTTACTAATTAGTAATCAAATGTTACAATCGCAAGCAACAGGAGAAGTTGCATCAGATCTTCGTATCAAAGCCGATATGATGAAATATGCAGCAATTGTTATTTCAACTGCTCCGATTATGTTGTTGTATCCCTTTGTTCAAAAATATTTTAATCAAGGCGTAATGATTGGCGCCTTGAAAGAATAGGAGAAAAACATGAAAAATAAATCATTTACATATTTGTTCTTAGGAACAGTTACACTTGCTGGCTTAACAGCCTGTGCAAATTCCAATAATGCGAATAAGGACGATAAGTCTGGAGAAGATTCTTATAAAATCACAACTGTTCGTTGGTCTGACTGGGGAGAAGATTATCATAAAGGTTTTCTAACAGATTCTGCCAAGGAAGCAGGTATTGATGTTAAATGGGATACACTTGTAGCCGCAGATTGGGCAGATAAGAAATCTGTTTTGGTTGCTAGCGGAGATTTACCAGATGCATTTTTGGGTTCAAATGCATTTACAGATTCAGAAATTGCTCAGAACCAATCTTTGTTTATTCCATTGGAAGATTTAATCAAGGAAAACATGCCTAATTTAACTAAGGCTATGGAGAAAGAACCTAAGATTAAAGCTATGATTACTGCACCAGATGGTCATATCTACAGTCTACCTAAAAAATTACCGATGCGTCCTACTGTAGCTAATCAGCTATTTATTAATAAAAAGTGGCTGGATAATTTAGGATTAAAGGTTCCAGAAACGTATGATGATTTAGTAAAAGTACTACAAGAATTTAAGGATAAAGATGCGAACGGAAATGGAGACGCTTCTGATGAAATTCCATTCGGAGCAGGAAACTTTGATCCAACATTCTCATATATTCTTCCGTTCAATAATCGTTTAGGGGCAGATAATACATATGAAATGTCTGTAAAAGATGGGAAACCAGTCTACCTTCGTACAGAAGAAAGTTATAAACAAGGGATTGCAGCAATGCACGAATCTTATAAAAAAGGTTTGATTGATCCGGAAATCTTTACAGAAGATACCTCTATGAGTGTTGCGAAACGTATGGATAAGGGAGTATCTAGAGTAGGTGTTTCTAGTGGTTGGACAGCAGATGCAACGTTTGGCTTACATTCAAGTGAATATATTGCTCTACCTGCTTTAAAAGGTATGGATGGTAAACAATATGTCTTTTCTGATCCAGATCATTACAACTATGGTCGAAATGAAATTTTGATTACAAATAAGAGCAAAAACCCTGCTAAATTATTGAAATGGTTGGATAAATTATATACAGATGAAGCAAGTATTCAGAATTTCTATGGATCATTTGGAATAGCTACTGAAAAGAATGGTGATAAGTTTAAAGTGTTACCTCCTAAAGATGGTAAATCAGCTGATGAATGGGCATGGATTAATTCACTTCGAGATTTTGGTCCTAAATACGTAAGCGATGATATCAATAGTCGCGTAGAAATCGATCAAACACAAGGTGATGGATTGAAATTGAAGATGGACCAAGATTTGAAACAATTTGCGTTGCCAGCTTACCCTAATGTGATTTATTCACAAGAAGAACTTAACAAATTATCATCAATCTATGTGAGTATTGAATCTTATGTCAAACAACAAGCATCTAAATGGGTAGTTGAAGGTGGCATAGAAAAAGAATGGGACTCATACAAAGAAACTCTTAAGAATATGGGATTGGACGAATTTATGAAGATTCAACAGGAAGCATATAATCGTTACCAAAAAGAAGTAAAAGAGTAATATTTTATATGAACTCTTGGTTGTATGAACAAGGGACTAGCTAATTATAGGAAGCGAGACTGATAACATCAAATTATCTCGCTTCCTTTATTCTAATTTTTAAAGAAATTTGGAAATGTTTTTTAAATAATTTAGGTAATATTTTTGTGCAACTGACATTCTAAAATATAGAGTTAAGACGATTGATTTTATGGAGATATCTATTATGCAAAAATTATTTTCATTAGATGGAAAAGTGGTTAGAATTTTAACTTTTTTGACAGATTTAATTATTTTAAATACTCTATTTATTGTTAGTTGTATTCCAATAGTTACAATTGGGGCATCACTAACTTCTCTTACGACAATGTGGTATCGTATTTTAAAAGGTAAAGATACCGATATTGCTTATCATTATTTTCGGATCTTTAGACAAAATTTTAAACAATCAACTTTTATTTGGTTGTTTATCCTCCTAATAGAATTACTTTTATATGTGAACTATTGTCTTTGGGGCTATTCAAGTTTACTTTCAGAGTATAGTTTATTGTTAGTGTTGCCCTTTTTATTTGTTATAATACTTTTTATGAGTGTTGTTTTTCCCTATATTGGTCTATTTAAAGATAATCTAAAAAATAGTATTGTAAATAGCGTATTAATTTGTATTTTAAATCCAATACAAGCTATCATGTTGGTTTTATTTAATATTTCTGTACTGTATATGAGTTTTAGTAGTCCAGAACGAGTTTTAACAGCTATTTACGTATTTACATTTGGGGGATTTGCTTTTTGCGGATTGATGAATGTAACGATAACAAATAAAATGTTTGATAAGGTAAAGAAATTTACTAAAAGGAGGAAACCAAATTGAAAATTTTTAAGGGAGAGTTTTATCGAATCTCTGTATTAACAGACAAGTTAGTAAGGTTAGAATACTCTCAAACTGGAAGTTTTGAGGATAGAACGACACAACTTATCTATAATAGAGATTTTGGTCAAGTTTCGTTAGATTATATCGAGACATCAAATGTACTAGATATTATGACGGACTATTTTCATCTGCACTTTAATAAAGGAGAATTTAACGCCGAAAATCTATTTATAGAATTAAAAGGAAATTTTGCCGTATATGGTAGTCGCTGGTATTTTGGTGAATCTATTGAAACATTAAAAGGAACAGCTCGGACTCTGGATGAGGCAGATGGAGCAATCTCGTTAGAAGATGGAATTATTAGCCGAAATGGTATAGCCTTATTGGATGATTCTAAAGGATTTATTTGGGATGAACAGTCTGGTTATATTGAGAGAGAAAATCAAATTGACCTCTATTTCTTTGCCTATGGGCATGATTATAGAGGAGCAATCAGAGACTTTTACCATTTGACTGGTTCGACACCCTTGTTGCCACGATATGCTTTAGGCAATTGGTGGAGTAGATATTGGCCTTATACGTCGGATGAATACTTGAATTTAATAGACAGATTTGAAACAGAGAACATTCCATTATCTATCGGTGTTTTAGATATGGATTGGCATATAACTGACATTCCAGCTCGTTTTGGAAGTGGCTGGACAGGATATAGTTGGAATAAAAACTTAATACCTAATCCAGAACAGTTATTGCAACAACTTCATGATAGAAAGTTAAAACTCTCCTTAAATGTCCATCCTGCTGATGGTATACGGGCTTATGAAGAAGCTTATCCTCGAGTTGCCAAACGATTAGGGTTAAATGTAGAACTAGAAGAACCTGCCATTTTTGATTTTTTTAATCCTTCTTTTAGGGAAGCTTACTTTAAAGATGTTCATTATGAGCTAGAAAAGCAGGGAGTAGATTTTTGGTGGATTGACTGGCAACAAGGGACTCAAGGTATGTTGGATCCACTGTGGCTTTTAAACCATTATCACTATCAGGATAGTTGTAAAAATGCAGAAGGTGGCTTAATTTTATCAAGGTATGCAGGTCCTGGTAGTCATCGCTACCCTGTTGGTTTTTCAGGGGATACTATTATTAGTTGGAATTCCTTAAGATTTCAACCTTATTTTACAGCGACAGCATCAAATATCGGTTATAGTTGGTGGAGCCATGATATTGGTGGGCACATGCTGGGGGATTATGACGAAGAGCTACAAACTAGATGGCTACAGTTTGGTGTTTTTAGTCCGATTACTCGCTTACATAGTTCAAGAAGTCCCTTTAATAGTAAAGAACCTTGGTTTTTTTCAGAAACAACATCTAAGATTATGAAGAAATACCTTCGTTTGAGACATCAGATGATTCCATATCTATATACCATGAATGTAAAGACACACGAGGAAGGTACCCCTTTAATCAGCCCAATGTATTATTTCTACCCAGAGAATGATGAGAGTTATAATGTTCCAAATCAATACTTTTTTGGAACAGAACTGATGGTGGCTCCCATTGTAGAAAAGATGGATTTGGCATTCCAATCTGCAAAAGTGGATGTATGGTTCCCTGAAGGTGAATGGTATGACTTCTTTTCAGAGAAAAAATATACAGGTGGTGTGAAGTTGAGTGTTTATAGAGATATTTCGACGATACCTGTGTTCGCAAAAAGTGGTGCAATCATTCCCTTGGTTGGTTCTGAGATAGATATGGGTGTTGATTTACCTGAAGTTGTAGATTGGTATGTATTCCCAGGCAAGCAACATTCTTTTGAAATGATTGAAGATCAAAATGGTCAAAGATATAAAACAAGATTATCAATCGATTGGGAAATGGGAATGGTAGAGTTGGCATTACAAGGAGATTCTAGTATCGTTCCAAGCAATAGAAAACATAGAATTCATTTTAAAGGAACGAATGTGTCTATGATTGAATTGCCAAATAAGAATGATACAGCTAGATTTGAATGGAAAGATAATAAAACAATATCTTTAAATGATGAAGTTTTTAGACTACTAAAGACGGCCTCTCTTCCATATGAATTAAAAGATAGATTGTTAAATCAATTCATTAATGCCAAAAATTCTCATGAGTTAATGAATATCTTGCATCATCAGGATAAGGAATTGAGAGGGCGTTTGTTGGAAATGATATTTACTAGCGAAAACTAATTGAGACATTTCGTACACAATTTCTATTCTTTAATTACTAATTATTTATTTTTTAATGTGTAATAGTTTTACATCTCTATGCTTATTGATACTCTTCGAAAATCAAATTCAAACCACGTCAACGTCGCCTTGCCGTACTCAAGTACAGCCTGCGGCTAGTTTCCTAGTTTGCTCTTTGATTTTCATTGAGTATGACTTGTATTTTAGTAATTACAAGTTTGTCATAGGGATTTTTTGTTTATTGAAGAGAAAAGGATAAATATATTTCAAGGTTTAAAACATTTTTCAACTAAATAAGAGCAAATTTTTAGAGGTGATTTTTCAAAGTAACTTCCACTTGCCTGACCGAAGTGGAAGTTAGTCTGAAATGGATTTTTATGGTGGAATTAAGTATGAGACGTTAGATTTTTTCAAAAAATTTTCTAAAACAAACAGGATTTGTTTGACATTTATTTGAAAATTCTGTAAAATGAATTATTATATCGTTAAAGGAGAATATATATGGAAAAACAGAAAACATTTTTTGGACATCCTATTGGTTTGTCCACCCTCTTCTTCACAGAGATGTGGGAGCGCTTTTCTTACTATGGGATGCGAGCTATCCTACTTTACTATATGTACTATAGTGTGCAAGATGGTGGGTTGGGGATGGATAAGACCACGGCTGCATCGATTATGGCGATTTATGGCTCGCTGGTATTTTTGTCCGCGGTTATCGGTGGTTTTGTCAGTGACCGTATTTTAGGAAGCCGTAAGACCGTCTTTTACGGTGGGATTCTGATTATGCTAGGGCATATTGCTTTGGCAACACCTTTTGGACAAGTGGCTCTCTATCTTTCTATTGCCTTGATTATCTTAGGAACTGGATTTTTAAAACCCAATATCTCAGATATGGTTGGGGGAATTTATGAGAAAGAGGATGATAGACGGGATGCAGGTTTTAGTATCTTTGTCTTTGGTATTAACTTAGGTGCCTTCGTTGCCCCTTATCTAGTGGGTTATCTAGGTCAGGAAGTCAATTTCCATCTAGGTTTCTCATTAGCTGCCGTTGGGATGTTCTTTGGTCTGGTGAAGTATGTTTTAGATGGGAAGAAATACCTGCCTGAATCAAGTCTTTACCCTACTGATCCACTTTCACAGAAGGACCAGCAGACCTTGATTAAACGCTTGCTGATTACACTTGTCATAGTTATTCTCGTGGTTATAGGCTTAGTCTTAATTCACCAGTTTAACGTGGATATGATTGTTAATATCTTTACAGTGATTGCGGTAATCATTCCAATCTACTATTTCTTTAAGATTTTATCTAGTCAGAAAATAACTGCTACTGAGAGATCCCGAGTATTTGCCTACATTCCTCTATTTATCGCTGGAGTACTCTTCTGGTCGATTGAGGAGCAGGGTTCTGTTGTTCTCGCTCTATTTGCGGATGATCAAACTCGACTTTACATTAATGTATTTGGGAATCAGATTCATTTCCCATCTAGCTTTTTCCAAAGTATCAATCCACTTTTCATTATGATTTATGTGCCAATTTTTGCGTGGTTGTGGGGGAAAATGGGTAAAAAGCAACCGTCCTCTTCTAAGAAATTTGCTTACGGTTTATTTGCGGCAGGTTTATCTTTCTTGTGGATGATGTTACCAGGGATGTTCTTTGGGACAGATGCTAAGGTCAGTCCTTTCTGGTTGATTATGAGTTGGGCTATTGTGATTGTGGGTGAAATGTTGATTTCGCCGATTGGTCTATCAGTCACTAATAAGCTAGCACCAAAGTCCTTTCAAGCACAAATGATGTCTATCTGGTTCTTGAGCGATGCTGCTGCCCAAGCTATCAATGCTCAAATTGTAAAATTTTATACAAGCGAAACTGAAGTTGCTTACTATGGAATTGTTGGAGGAATTACGATTGTATTCAGTATTATCTTACTCTTCTACGTTCCACGTATTGAAAAACTAATGTCTGGTATCAAATAGAGAAAAACTGGAATTTCTGTAGGGATTCTAAAAGTTAGATCAATTATTTATTCAAAGGATTTAGTTCTGTATTGTACAGGGCTAAGTCCTTTTAGTTTGATTAAAACTCACGATGTTTATGATATTCCTAGTAGACATTTGTCCACTTTTCTATTTAATACTCAATGAAAATCAAAAATCAAACTAGGAAACTAGCCGCANNTTGTAGATGAAACTGACGAAATATATATGGCAAGGCAACGTTGACGCGGTTTGAAGAGATTTTCGAAGAGTATAAGTCAAAGCCAATCAAAAAATCTCACTATTCTTAGGCTAAAGAAACCTAATCATAGTGAGATTGTGAATTATAGTAGTTTTTGTATTGCCTCTTCAATTTGTTTTGGGTCTGTTTTTGAAGAGAAGCGTTCAAAGACTTGCCCATCACGACCGATGAGAAATTTAGCGAAATTCCATTCAATTCGTTTTCCTAGTGGGCCAGATTTCTGGTCTTTCAACCAAACATAGAGGGGATCTGCCTCCTTACCGTTGACCTTGATCTTGGCAAAACGTGGGAAAGTGGTTTGATAGTGTAGGCTACAGAAGGCGTTGATTTCCTCTGCGCTACCTGGTGCTTGTCCCATAAACTGATTGCAAGGGAAGTCTAAAATCTCAAAACCTTGTTCTTGATAGCGATCATAGAGTTCTTGAAGTCCTTGGTACTGGGGCGTTAAACCACATCCAGTAGCAGTATTGACAACCAAGAGAACTTTCTCACGATAGCTCTCCAAGGGAGTTGATTGGTTGTTTTGGTCTAAAACGGAAAAATCATAAAGTGAAGTCATTGCTTGCTTTTCTCCTTCTGTTTGGTATTTTTAGGAGTTTTCTCCTCCTGTAGGGATAGAAAGCCGTAGGTCAGGGTTCCGAAAATGCTACCGATAATCAGGCCATACATTAGGAAAGGACCACTTTTATCAAATTGCATGAGGAGCTTCACAAAATCTGAAAAGGACATCTGCTGAACGAAGACTTTATGAAAGATGAGTAGGGTAAAGAAGCCAATCTGAAGACCGATAAACACAACCCAGCTTCGAAATTTGATTTGGGCTTTGCTGTAGGTTTTGAGGATGATTTCTGACTTGTCATCTTTTTCAAGATGGAGTTCTTTGACGGCTCTTTGAGTTTTTAAAGTAATGAAAAAAATGAGTCCAGAGTAAAGGTAGGGCATGGCATAGCGAACGGCCTCTATGAAGCGTCCAAATAACAGATAAAACAAGAAGAGGAAGAAGGAAGAATAAACGATTTGAACCATAGAACGGGCACAAGCTTTGTAGATAATCTCTTGTCTGCATTCATCAAAAGGGCCTTGGATGTGAAAGAGATTTCGAAGTAAGCGAGTGGTTAAGTCATCTTTTTTCATACTAGTAACCTCCTAAATGAGCAGTTTTACTGATTTTCTTTTACGAATTGATAGAGATAA
Organism: Streptococcus sp. 3109; assembly: GCF_013276905.1. Taxonomy (NCBI): domain Bacteria; kingdom Bacillati; phylum Bacillota; class Bacilli; order Lactobacillales; family Streptococcaceae; genus Streptococcus; species Streptococcus sp. 3109. Next base: position 96,788 of record NZ_VMLY01000004.1, read on the forward strand.
TAAAGATAAGTGATAGAAGAAAGGCTAGCGATAGTCAGCAGTAAATAATATTTCCAATCGCTTGAGATGAGCATCAGTTGTGGTAAAGATAGAATCATAAAGCATAGTGCTAAGTTGAGTATGCGTGTTTTTTGGGAGTCAATCTTTAGATAAGTCAGTCCTTTGTTAAGGGCTGGAACAAAGACTAGCACGAGGAATATCTCTCTGATTAAGTTCCCTGAAACGATGATGAAGATGAGCAGAGAACTGAACAAAAGATGATAGGTAAGTAAAGTTAGTAATGATTTCATAGGGCACCTCTTAATCCTGGTCTTTTTTAGCTCTTGCAATACGAAGTGAGTCGACAATATGTATCATCACTCCGAAAAAGAAAGCTCCCAGTATAGTTTTAAAAATATGTTTTGTATTTAGAAGAGAACTGATAAAATTTGGATTTTCACTTGTTAGGGTATCAATGAGTGGAATTATAAAAAATATCACTGTTCCATAAATCGAACCTGCTTTCAGACCAGGATAACGTAACTGTTTCTTTTCTTTTTTCATAGTTTCCTCCTAATCCTCATCCGGATCTTTCTTAGTTTTTGCAATGCGACGGGAGATGATAATTTGTATAATCACTCCGAAGAAGAAAGACTGGAGAATACTTGAAAAAATATTTTTAAAAGCGAGAAGTGACTGAAGATAGTCCTGACTCTCACCTAGCAGTATATGGAGAAGAGGGGTTGTAAAAAAACTCATTAATCCATAGACTATTCCAGCTTTCAGACCAGGGTAATGTAGTTGCTTACTTTCTTTCTCACTCAGCATATCTGGATCAATAGCTGTAATCCCTGTTTTTTTGGTTTGGGAGAGCACATAGAGAGCAGAAATCATCGAAATGCCGAATACCACAATAGGATAGCCGATAGCGATAATTTGCGGGTATTTATAAGCGAGGACAAAGGGGATGAGATTTCCAAATGTCATCAGATAAAAGAGGATGATAAAGACTTGATTGCCGATACGATCAGCCTCGCGTCGTTTGTGTTCATCAAGTGGTCCTGAAATGCCATAAATGCGTTTGATCAGTTTTTCCGTGAAGGTTTCTTTTTTCATGAGTTTGCTCCTTTTTTAAAAATCTTCCTCCCAAAAGAGACTGTTGAGGTCAGTTTGGAGGCTGCGGGCGAGATTGAGACAGAGTTCCAGGGTTGGATTGTACTTGTCGTTCTCAATCATATTGATGGTCTGTCTCGAGACACCGATATCCTTGGCTAGCTCTAGCTGGGAAATACCCAATTCCTTGCGAAATTCTTTCACACGATTCATCTGGTCTCCTTTCTGATTTGTGTCGTATATATTTGACTATATTATAGTCTTTTAAATATGAAGTGTCAAGTATTTTTGACATATTTTTTGAAGAAATAGTAGTCTCCTTGTCCGATTTGTCTGACTAGTGCAAGCTGGTCGGATTTGTGGTAAAATAGATAAGATATGACAAAAGAATTTCATCATGTAACGGTCTTACTCCACGAAACGATTGATATGCTTGACGTAAAGCCCGACGGTATCTACGTTGATGCGACTTTGGGTGGAGCAGGCCATAGCGAGTATTTATTAAGTAAATTAAGTGAAAAAGGTCATCTCTATGCCTTTGACCAGGACCAGAATGCCATTGACAATGCGCAAAAACGCTTGGCACCTTACATTGAAAAGGGAATGGTGACCTTTATCAAGGATAATTTCCGTCATTTACAGGCACGTTTGCGCGAAGCTGGTGTTCAGGAAATTGATGGAATTTGTTATGACTTGGGAGTGTCTAGTCCTCAATTGGACCAGCGTGAGCGTGGTTTTTCTTATAAAAAGGATGCGCCACTGGACATGCGCATGAATCAGGATGCTAGTCTGACAGCCTATGAAGTGGTTAACAGTTATGACTATCATGACTTGGTTCGTATTTTCTTCAAGTATGGAGAGGACAAATTCTCTAAACAGATTGCGCGTAAGATTGAACAAACTCGGGAAGTCAAGCCAATCGAGACAACGACTGAGCTGGCAGAAATTATCAAGTCGGCCAAACCTGCCAAGGAGCTCAAGAAGAAGGGCCATCCTGCCAAGCAGATTTTCCAGGCTATTCGAATTGAAGTCAATGATGAACTGGGAGCGGCAGATGAGTCCGTCCAGCAGGCTATGGATATGTTGGCTCTGGATGGTAGAATTTCAGTGATTACCTTTCATTCCTTAGAAGACCGCTTGACCAAGCAATTGTTCAAGGAAGCTTCAACGGTTGAAGTTCCCAAAGGTTTGCCCTTCATCCCAGATGATCTCAAGCCTAAGATGGAATTGGTGTCCCGTAAGCCAATCTTGCCAAGTGCAGAAGAATTAGAAGCCAATAACCGCTCGCACTCAGCCAAGTTGCGCGTGGCCAGAAAAATTCACAAGTAAGAGGGAAAAAGATGGCAGAAAGAATGGAAAAAACAGGTCAAATACTACAGATGCAACTTAAACGGTTTTCGCGTGTGGAAAAAGCTTTTTACTTTTCCATTGCTGTAACCACTCTTATTGTAGCCATTAGTATTATTTTTATGCAGACCAAGCTCTTGCAAGTGCAGAATGATTTGACAAAAATCAATGCGCAGATAGAGGAAAAGAAGACCGAATTGGACGATGCCAAGCAAGAGGTCAATGAACTATTACGTGCAGAACGTTTGAAAGAGATTGCCAATTCACACGATTTGCAATTAAACAATGAAAATATTCGAATAGCGGAGTAAGATATGAAGTGGACAAAAAGAGTAATCCGTTATGCGACGAAAAATCGGAAATCGCCGGCTGAAAACAGACGCAGAGTTGGAAAAAGTCTGAGTTTATTATCTGTCTTTGTTTTTGCCGTTTTTTTAGTCAATTTTGCAGTCATTATTGGGACGGGCACTCGCTTTGGAACAGATTTAGCGAAGGAAGCTAAGAAGGTTCATCAAACCACCCGTATAGTTCCTGCCAAACGTGGGACTATTTATGACCGAAATGGAGTCCCAATTGCTGAGGATGCAACCTCCTATAATGTCTATGCGGTTATTGATGAGAACTATAAGTCAGCAACGGGTAAGATTCTTTACGTAGAAAAAACACAATTTAACAAGGTTGCAGAGGTCTTTCATAAGTATCTGGACATGGAAGAATCCTATGTAAGAGAGCAACTCTCGCAACCTAATCTCAAGCAAGTTTCCTTTGGAGCAAAGGGCAATGGGATTACCTATGCCAATATGATGTCTATCAAAAAAGAGTTGGAAACTGCAGAGGTCAAGGGGATTGATTTTACAACCAGTCCCAATCGTAGTTACCCAAACGGACAATTTGCTTCTAGTTTTATCGGACTAGCTCAGCTCCATGAAAATGAAGATGGCAGCAAGAGCTTGCTGGGAACCTCTGGGATGGAGAGTTCCTTGAACAGTATTCTTGCAGGGAAAGATGGTATTATTACCTATGAAAAGGATCGTCTGGGTAATATTGTACCTGGAACAGAACAAGTTTCCCAACAGACGGTGGATGGCAAGGATGTTTATACAACATTGTCTAGTCCGCTCCAATCTTTCATGGAAACTCAGATGGATGCCTTTCTAGAAAAAGTAAAAGGTAAGTATATGACCGCGACTTTGGTTAGTGCTAAAACGGGGGAAATTCTTGCAACGACGCAGAGACCAACCTTTGATGCCGATACTAAGGAAGGACTTACCAAGGACTTTGTTTGGCGTGATATTCTTTATCAAAGTAACTATGAACCAGGATCAGCCATGAAGGTTATGACGTTAGCTTCTTCTATTGATAATAATACCTTCCCAAGTGGAGAATACTTCAATAGCAGTGAATTCAAAATAGCGGATGCGACGACTCGAGATTGGGATGTTAATGAGGGTTTGACTACTGGTGGGATGATGACTTTCTTACAAGGTTTCGCTCACTCCAGTAATGTTGGAATGAGTCTACTTGAACAAAAAATGGGAGATGCTACTTGGTTGGATTATCTAAAACGCTTTAAATTTGGGGTTCCAACTCGCTTTGGCTTGACAGATGAATACGCTGGTCAACTTCCAGCTGATAATATTGTTAGTATTGCTCAAAGCTCATTTGGGCAAGGAATTTCAGTGACACAAACACAAATGCTTCGTGCCTTTACAGCTATTGCTAATGATGGAGTTATGCTGGAGCCAAAATTTATAAGTGCTATTTATGATACTAACAATCAGTCTGTACGTAAGTCACAAAAAGAAATAGTAGGAAATCCTGTTTCCAAAGAGGCAGCAAGCACAACTCGAAATCACATGATCTTAGTTGGGACGGACCCTCTATATGGAACTATGTATAATCACTACACAGGAAAGCCAATTATAACAGTTCCTGGACAAAATGTAGCAGTTAAATCCGGTACGGCTCAAATCGCTGATGAGAAAAATGGAGGATACTTGGTTGGTTCTACCAATTATATTTTCTCAGCTGTGACTATGAATCCTGCTGAAAATCCTGATTTTATCTTGTATGTAACGGTTCAACAGCCTGAGCATTATTCAGGTATCCAGTTGGGAGAATTTGCCACCCCAATCTTGGAGCGGGCTTCAGCTATGAAAGAATCTCTCAATCTTCAATCTCCAGCCAAAAATTTAGATAAAGTTACGACAGAATCTTCTTATGCAATGCCTAGCATCAAGGATATTTCACCTGGTGAGTTGGCGGAAGCCTTACGCCGAAATATTGTGCAACCAATCGTTGTAGGTACTGGAACAAAGATTAAAGAGACTTCTGTAGAAGAAGGGACCAATCTTGCACCAAACCAACAAGTTCTCCTTTTATCGGATAAGGTAGAAGAAATTCCAGACATGTATGGCTGGAAAAAAGAGACTGCCGAGACCTTTGCTAAATGGTTGGATATTGAACTGGAATTTGAAGGTTCAGGTTCCGTTGTTCAGAAGCAAGATGTTCGGACTAATACAGCTATCAAAAACATTAAAAAAATTAAATTAACTTTAGGAGACTAATATGTTTATTTCTATTAGTGCTGGAATTGTGACATTTTTACTAACTTTAGTAGGAATTCCGGCCTTTATCCAATTTTATAGAAAGGCGCAAATTACAGGCCAACAGATGCATGAGGATGTTAAACAGCACCAAGCAAAAGCTGGGACTCCTACAATGGGAGGTTTGGTTTTCTTAATTACTTCTGTTTTGGTTGCTTTCTTTTTTGCCCTATTTAGTAGCCAATTCAGCAATAATGTAGGAATGATTTTGTTTATCTTGGTCTTGTATGGCTTGGTCGGATTTTTAGATGACTTCCTTAAGGTCTTTCGTAAAATCAATGAGGGGCTGAATCCCAAGCAAAAATTGGCTCTTCAGCTTCTAGGCGGAGTTATCTTCTATCTTTTCTATGAGCGTGGGGGCGATATGCTTTCAGTATTTGGTTACCAAGTGCATCTAGGGATTTTCTATATTTTCTTCGCTCTTTTCTGGCTAGTCGGTTTTTCAAATGCAGTCAACTTGACAGATGGTATTGACGGTCTGGCTAGTATTTCCGTTGTGATTAGTTTGTCTGCCTATGGCGTTATTGCCTATGTGCAAGGTCAGATGGATATTCTTCTAGTGATTCTTGCCATGATTGGTGGTTTGCTCGGTTTCTTCGTCTTTAACCATAAGCCTGCTAAGGTCTTTATGGGGGATGTAGGAAGTTTGGCTCTCGGTGGGATGTTGGCAGCAATCTCTATGGCCCTCCACCAAGAATGGACTCTCTTGATTATTGGAATTGTTTATGTCTTTGAAACAAGTTCAGTTATGATGCAAGTCAGTTATTTCAAAATGACTGGTGGCAAACGTATTTTTCGTATGACACCTGTCCATCACCATTTTGAGCTTGGAGGATTGTCTGGTAAAGGAAATCCTTGGAGCGAGTGGAAGGTTGACTTCTTCTTTTGGGGAGTGGGACTTCTAGCAAGTCTCCTGACACTAGCAATTTTATATTTGATGTAAGAACGGCACCCTGATTTTTCAGGGTGTTTTTGCTTTTTAAAAAATATTGGTCAATTAAAGTCAAAATCCTTGACCTTTTCTGACTAATGTAGTATATTATGAACGTAAGGTAAATGAAAACCTTACGTGAACACTTATACTCAATGAAAATCAAGAACAAACTAGGAAGCTAGCTTTAGGCTGCTCAAAACACGGTTTTGAGGTTGCAGATAGAGCTGACGTGGTTTGAAGAGGTTTTTGAAGAGTATAAAAAATATTGGTCAGTCAAAGTCAAAATCCTTGACCTTTTCTGACTAATGTAGTATATTATGAACGTAAGGTAAATGAAAGCCTTACTAGAACGCTTATTTAAAGTAAAAAAGAAAGAGGTGGGTCTATGTTTCATCTAGAAATCTTTAGAAGTAAAGATAGTCTACTCCTGCTTGAAAAAGAAAAACCAGAAATAGTACCTAGAGTAGCGATTTAGCTAGTCTAAATTTTTTAAAACAAAGGTCAAAGATAGTCAATATCAGTAATAATAAATAACAAAAAGAGGTAAAGAATATGAACAACAACTTTAATAATTTTAACAACATGGATGATTTATTTAACCAATTGATGGGTGGTATGCGCGGATACAGTTCTGAAAATCGTCGTTACTTGATTAATGGACGTGAAGTCACACCTGAGGAATTTGCTCACTATCGTGCAACTGGTCAATTACCAGGAAATGTAGAAGTTGATGGCAAAATGCCACAACAGGCTTCAGGTATGAAACAAGATGGTGTCCTTGCTAAACTAGGGCGAAACTTGACAGCAGAAGCTCGCGAGGGCAAGCTGGATCCTGTTATCGGACGAAACAAGGAAATTCAAGAAACATCTGAGATCCTCTCACGTCGTACCAAGAACAATCCTGTTCTGGTCGGAGATGCAGGTGTTGGTAAGACAGCTGTTGTCGAAGGTCTTGCTCAAGCAATTGTGAACGGCGATGTTCCAGCTGCTATTAAGAATAAGGAAATTATTTCCATTGATATTTCAGGTCTTGAGGCTGGGACTCAATACCGTGGTAGTTTTGAAGAAAACGTTCAAAATTTAGTCAATGAAGTGAAAGAAGCAGGGAATATTATCCTCTTCTTTGATGAAATTCACCAAATTCTCGGTGCTGGTAGCACTGGTGGAGATAGTGGATCTAAGGGACTTGCAGACATTCTCAAGCCAGCCCTCTCTCGTGGTGAATTGACAGTGATTGGGGCAACAACTCAAGACGAATACCGTAACACCATCTTGAAGAATGCAGCTCTTGCTCGTCGTTTCAACGAAGTGAAAGTAAATGCTCCTTCAGCAGAGGATACCTTTAAAATCCTTCAAGGAATTCGTGACCTTTATCAACAACACCACAATGTCATCTTGCCAGACGAAGTCTTGAAAGCAGCGGTGGATTATTCTGTTCAGTATATTCCTCAACGTAGTTTGCCCGATAAGGCTATCGACCTTGTCGATGTAACGGCAGCTCACTTGGCAGCTCAGCATCCAGTAACAGATGTTCATGCTGTTGAACGTGAAATTGAGGTAGAAAAAGACAAGCAAGAAAAAGCTGTTGAGGCAGAAGATTTTGAAGCAGCTCTAAACTATAAAACACGTATCGCAGAATTGGAAAAGAAAATCGAAAACCACACAGAAGATATGAAAGTGACTGCAAGTGTCAACGATGTGGCTGAATCTGTAGAACGAATGACCGGTATTCCAGTGTCACAAATGGGAGCATCAGACATCGAGCGTTTGAAAGATATGGCTCATCGTCTGCAAGACAAGGTGATTGGTCAAGATAAAGCCGTAGAAGCTGTTGCTCGTGCTATCCGTCGTAACCGTGCTGGTTTTGATGAAGGCAATCGCCCAATTGGTAGCTTCCTCTTTGTAGGTCCAACTGGAGTTGGTAAGACAGAACTTGCTAAACAATTGGCGCTTGATATGTTTGGAACTAAGGACGCAATCATCCGTTTGGATATGTCTGAATACAGTGACCGCACAGCTGTTTCTAAGTTAATTGGTACAACAGCAGGATATGTGGGTTATGATGATAATAGCAATACCTTGACAGAACGTGTTCGCCGCAATCCATACTCTATCATTCTCTTGGATGAAATTGAAAAGGCTGATCCTCAAGTCATTACCCTTCTCCTCCAAGTTCTAGATGATGGTCGTTTGACAGATGGTCAAGGAAATACAGTAAACTTCAAGAACACTGTCATTATCGCAACATCAAATGCTGGTTTTGGCTATGAAGCCAACTTGACGGAAGATGCGGACAAACCAAAATTGATGGACCGTTTGAAACCATTCTTCCGTCCAGAGTTCCTAAACCGCTTTAATGCAGTTATCGAGTTCTCACACTTGACCAAGGAAGACCTTTCTAAGATTGTGGATTTGATGTTAGCTGAAGTCAACCAAACCTTGGCCAAGAAAGAGATTGATTTGGTAGTCAGTCAAGCAGCTAAGGACTATATCACAGAAGAAGGTTACGATGAAGTCATGGGTGTTCGTCCTCTCCGTCGCGTGGTTGAACAAGAAATTCGTGATAAGGTGACAGACTTCCATTTGGATCACCTAGATGCCAAACACCTAGAAGCAGATATGGAAGATGGTGGTTTGGTTATTAGTGAGAAAGCTTAACTAGAGATTTTGAGAATAAAAAAAGAAGGAACCAGCTGAAAAACTGGTTCCTTTTTTGTGTTTAGATCACATGACGTTCAAAAGCATCGTCTGAAATCCCTTGTTCTAGGATGAGTTTAGCCCATTCTTTAGCAGAAAAGAGGCTGTGATCCTTGTAGTTTCCGCAAGATTCGATTGTTGTTCCAGGGACATCTTCCCAAGTAATAGTCTCAGCGATTTCCTTGAGCGAATCCTTGATAACTGCTGCAATATCAGCGCTAGTATGACGTCCCCACATAATCATGTGGAAGCCTGTGCGGCAGCCAAATGGTGAACAGTCAATCATACCGTCGATGCGGGTACGGATGAGTTTGGCTAAGAGGTGCTCGATAGTGTGAAGGCCAGCGGTAGGGATCGAATCTTCATTGGGTTGCACTAAACGAATATCATAATTGGAGATGATGTCTCCCTTTGGCCCTATTTCTTCCCCAATCAAGCGAACATAGGGTGCTTTAACAATGGTGTGGTCAAGTTCAAAACTTTCGACAATAACTTCTTTTGACATGGTAAATCCTTTCAGTTTTCTTCCTTCATTATATCATAAAGGTTGCTCCTGAGACAGAGAGAAAACCTCTCCGAGAGTGGAGAGGTTCAAATCTTTATTTACGATACAAGCGGTCGTATTGGTAGTAAGGGTCAAAGGTTACGTTGATACCCAATTTACGAAGGACATTCTTGTCTTCATCTGTCAAGATGATAGTTGAGTGGGCTTCGCTTCCTTTGAGGTTACCAAGCTCTTCCATAGCGCGGGCAGCATCAGGATTTTCTGTAGCTGTGATAGCAAGTGCAATCAGGATTTCATTTGAATGAAGGCGTGGATTGAGGCTACCCAGATGATCGATTTTAAGACCTTGGATTGGCTTAACAACTTCAGGTTCGATTAGTTTTACTTCTTTAGCAATGTCAGCTGATTTCTTGATAGCGTTGATAAGAGCAGCTGCTGTAGGGCCAAAGAGTTCTGAGTTCTTACCAGTGACAATTTCCCCGCTAGGCAATTCAAGGGCTAGGGCTGGTCCGCCAGTTTCTTCTGCTTTTTGACGGGCAACGACAGTAACCTTGCGGTCTGCAGGTGTGATACCGAGGTCGTTCATAAGCAACTCGATTTTCTTGACAGCAGCTTGGCTAACTTTTTCGGCTTTGAAATCAAGAACAGTCTGATAGTAGCGACGGATGATTTCTTGTTTAGAGGCTTCAATAGCTGCTTCATTGTCTGTAATAGCAAAACCAACCATGTTGACACCCATGTCTGTTGGTGAAGCGTATGGAGATTCACCAAGGATACGTTCTAACATGCGTTTGAGAACTGGGAAAATTTCAATATCACGGTTGTAGTTGACAGTGGTTTCTCCATAGGTTTGAAGATGGAAAGGGTCAATCATGTTGACATCATCAAGGTCAGCTGTGGCAGCCTCGTAGGCCAAATTGACTGGGTGATGAAGGGGAAGATTCCAAACTGGGAAGGTTTCAAATTTAGCGTAGCCAGACTTGATGCCATTGATTTGGTCGTGGTACATATTGGACATACAGGTTGCCAATTTTCCAGAACCAGGTCCAGGAGCGGTTACGACAATCAAGTTGCGACTGGTTTTAATGTAGTCATTTTTCCCCATACCTTCTGGTGAAATGATGTGATCCATATCTGTCGGATATCCTTTGATTGGATAATGAAGATAAGAATCAATTCCGTTTTTTTCAAGTTGATTTCGGAAGGCATCTGCAGCTGGTTGGCCAGCGTACTGTGTGATGACAACGGAACCAACAAAAATCCCTAATTCATTAAATTTGTCAATCAAACGAAGAACTTCTTGGTCATAAGAAATGCCCAAGTCACCACGTGCTTTGGAATGCTCGATATTACTTGCATTAATAGCAATCACAACCTCAACCTGCTCTTTCAATTCTTGCAAGAGCTTGATTTTGTTGTCAGGCTCATAACCAGGAAGGACACGAGCAGCATGGAAATCTTCTAACATTTTACCACCAAACTCCAAGTAGAGCTTGCCGTCAAATTGATTAATGCGCTCCAAGATGTGGTCGCGTTGTAGATTCAAATAGTTTTCAGAACTAAAAGCTTGTTTTTTCATTTTTTTACCTCTGACCTCTATTATAATAAAAAATTGGAAGTTAGGAAACTATGGAGTCAAAAAAGAAATTAAAAAGATTAGGCAAACGCTTGCACAAAATTCTAAAAAGCGCTATCATAGACTATAGATTATTAAAATAATGAGGTAAGAAGATGCAAGAAAAATGGTGGCACAATGCCGTAGTCTATCAAGTTTATCCTAAGAGCTTTATGGATAGCAACGGAGATGGAATTGGTGATTTGCCAGGTATTACCAGTAAGTTAGACTATCTAGCTAAGTTAGGAATCACAGCGATTTGGCTTTCTCCCGTTTATGACAGCCCTATGGATGATAATGGCTACGATATTGCTGATTATCAAGCAATTGCAGCTATTTTCGGAACCATGGAGGATATGGACCAACTGATCGCAGAAGCCAAGAAGCGTGATATTCGTATCATCATGGACTTGGTGGTCAATCATACCTCAGATGAACATGCTTGGTTTGTCGAGGCCTGTGAAAATCCTGATAGTCCTGAGAGAGACTACTATATTTGGCGGGATGAACCCAATGATTTGGATTCTATCTTTAGTGGTTCTGCTTGGGAATACGATGAAAAGTCAGGTCAATATTATCTCCACTTTTTCAGTAAGAAACAGCCCGATCTCAACTGGGAAAATGAAAAACTTCGTCAGAAAATTTATGAGATGATGAACTTCTGGATTGATAAAGGCATTGGTGGTTTCCGCATGGATGTCATTGACATGATTGGCAAAATTCCTGACGAGAAAGTAGTCAATAATGGTCCTATGCTCCATCCCTATCTCAAGGAGATGAATCAGGCGACCTTTGGAGATAAGAATCTCTTGACAGTAGGGGAGACTTGGGGAGCAACGCCAGAGATTGCCAAGCTCTACTCGGATCCAAAGGGGCAAGAATTGTCTATGGTCTTCCATTTTGAACATATCGGTCTTCAGTATCAGGAAGGTCAGCCTAAGTGGCACTATCAAAAAGAGTTGAATATTGCTAAGTTAAAAGAGATTTTCAACAAATGGCAGACAGAGTTAGGAGTTGAGGATGGCTGGAATTCGCTCTTCTGGAACAATCATGACCTTCCTCGTATCGTCTCAATTTGGGGAAATGACCAAGAATACCGCGAAAAATCTGCCAAAGCCTTTGCCATTTTGCTTCATTTGATGAGAGGGACACCTTATATCTACCAGGGTGAGGAGATTGGGATGACCAATTATCCATTTGAAACACTGGACCAAGTAGAAGATATTGAATCCCTCAACTATGCGCGTGAGGCTCTTGAAAAAGGTATTCCGATGGAAGAAATTATGGACAGTATTCGTGTCATTAGTCGCGACAATGCCCGTACTCCAATGCAATGGGATAATAGTAAAAACGCTGGTTTCTCAACAGGTCAACCTTGGTTGGCAGTTAATCCAAACTATCAAGCAATTAATGTTCAAGAAGCGCTGGCAAATCCAGATTCTATTTTCTATACTTATCAGAAGTTGGTCCAAATACGTAAGGAAAACAGCTGGCTGATTCGAGCTGACTTTGAACTCTTGGAAACAACTGACAAGGTCTTCGCCTATATCCGTAAGGACGGTGCCCGCCGTTTCCTAGTTGTGGCTAACTTGTCCAATGAAGAGCAAGACTTGACCGTAGAAGGAAACGTCAAATCTGTCTTGATTGAAAACACCACGGCTCAGGAAGCCTTTGAAAAACAAGTCTTAGCTCCATGGGATGCTTTCTGTGTGGAATTACTATAAATATTTTTTACAGAAAAATCTAAAATTGAAATCGCATAAAAACAAGGGAGGACTGTATGAAAGGCAGAAATCCTTTGTTTTTTTATGACTAAAGTTTATAAACTTTCATTCTCAAAATTCAATTAGCTTTACAAATTCCCACTATTTTGGTAAAATAAACTTATGTTATAAAAACTAACATAAAGGAGAGAGAAGATGAATACAAAAAAGCGTGTCCTTAGTGCAGGCCTGACTTTTGCGGCTACCTTGCTTTTAGCTGCTTGCGGACAATCAGGTTCAGATACAAAAACTTACTCATCAACCTTTAGTGGAAATCCAACTACATTTAACTACTTGTTAGACTACTATGCTGATAATACAGCCATCATTACTAATCTAGTTGATGGTCTGCTTGAAAATGACAATCATGGAAACCTAGTTCCATCTTTGGCAGAGGACTGGTCTGTTTCAAGCGATGGTCTGACTTATACCTATAAATTAAGAAAAGATGCCAAATGGTTCACGGCTGACGGGGAAGAGTACTCCCCAGTCAAGGCACAAGATTTTGTGACAGGTATCAAGTACGCAGTGGATAATAAATCACAGGCCATTGATTTGATTCAAAACTCGATCAAGGGCTTGAATGATTATATTACAGGAGCGGATTCTGACTTTTCTAAGGTTGGAGTGAAAGCCATTGACGACCAGACTGTTGAGTATACTTTGGCACGCCCAGAACCTTACTGGAATTCAAAAACAACCAACAGTATTCTTTTCCCAGTAAACGAAGAGTTTTTAAATTCAAAAGGCAAAGATTTTGGGACCCTATCTCCAGATAGCATTCTCTACAGCGGACCTTATTTGTTAAAAGATTTCACATCGAAATCATCAATCGAGTATGTGAAGAATCCGCATTACTATGATCATGACAAAGTATCAATTGAACATGTGAAATTGGCTTACTTTGATGGTTCAGACCAAGAATTGACTATCCGTAACTTTGAAAGTGGAGCTTATTCTATCGCTGGGGTTTATCCAAATAGTTCTAACTTTGCTAAGACCAAGGAGAAATATAAGGATAATATCGTCTATAGCTTGCAGGACAAGACTTCTTGGTACTTCAATTTCAACGTCAACCGTAAGGCCTACAATCACACTGCTAAAACGACAGATGAGCAGAAGAAGTCAACTGAGACAGCTGTCTTGAACAAAAACTTCCGCCAAGCGGTGAACTTTGCCTTGGACCGTACAGCCTATTCTGCCCAGTCAAATGGGGAAGAGGCGGCTAGCAAGACCCTTCGTAACACCTTGGTGCCTCCTACATTTGTCCAAGTTGGAGACAAGACCTTTGGAGAAGTAGTCGCTTCTAAATTGGTCAACTATGGTACAGAATGGTCAGGTATTAACTTGGCAGATGCTCAGGATGCCTATTTCAACAAAGAAAAAGCCCAAGCAAAATTTGCGGAAGCTAAAAAAGAATTGACAAGTCAAGGTGTGACCTTCCCAATTCACTTGGATGTGGCTGTTGATCAGACAAGTAAAAATGCTGTGACAGGCATGAACTCAGTTAAGCAGACCCTTGAGTCAGTTTTGGGTGCTGATAACATTGTCATTGATGTTCAGCAACTTTCAACAGATGATTTTAATAATGTAGCCTTCTTAGCGCCAACAGCAGCTGATCGAGACTACGATTTGAACTTTGATGGTTGGGTAGGTGACTATCAGGATCCATCAACTTATCTCAATCCTTTCAATGCAGAGGATGGCTTCTATCTCAAGATTTTTGGACTAGATGTCAAGGAAGATAAGGAAAAAATCACTAGCCTAGGTCTGGATACCTACACTAAGATGCTCAAAGATGCAGATAGTGAAAACAAAGATGTAGCCAAACGCTATGAAAAATATGCTGAAGCACAGGCTTGGATGATTGACAACTCTCTGATTATGTCAGCTATGTCAAGTGGTGGAACAGCATCTGTAACCAAAGTAACGCCATTTACAAGAGGCTATTCATTGGTTGGTATCAAGGGTGATGGCAATAACTACAAGTACATGAAACTGCAAAAAGACACTGTGACGACCAAACAGTTTGAAGAAGCTAAAAGTAAATGGGAACAAGAAAGCAAAAAAGCAATTGAAAAAGCTCAAAAAGAAGCAGAAAAACATGTTAAATAGTTAGAAATAGCCTTTTCAAGCAAAATCATAAAGACAAACATCAGTTTTGGTGCTTGTCTTTTTAAATCACTCGGCTATTGAAAACTAAGAAATGATTTGTTTTGTGCTAAAATAGATTGAAACGAATACTCAATAAAAATTAAAGCGTAACTGGGAAGTCAGCTCAAAGTACAGCTTTGAGGTGGTAGATAGAACTGATGAAGTCAGCTCAAAATACTGTTCTGAGGTTGTAGATGGACGCTGACGTGCTTTGAAGAGATTTTCGAAGAGTATAAGATTCTCTCTTTTACTATAGTTAAGGAGATGTAAAGATAAGTGATAAGGAAGAGACTATGTACGACTATCTAATCGTTGGTGCTGGTTTGTCGGGAGCAATTTTTGCTTATGAAGCAACCAAGCGTGGGAAAAAAGTAAAAGTTATTGATAAACGTGACCACATTGGTGGGAATATCTACTGTGAGAATGTAGAAGGAGTTAATGTTCATAAATACGGTGCCCATATCTTCCATACTTCTAACAAGAAAGTTTGGGATTATGTGAATCAATTTGCTGAGTTTAACAACTATATCAATTCGCCTCTAGCTAATTACAAGGGTAGTCTTTATAATCTACCTTTTAATATGAATACTTTCTATGCTATGTGGGGGACAAAAACTCCTCAAGAGGTCAAAGATAAGATTGCTGAGCAAACGGCTCACATGAAGGACGTTGAACCTGAAAACTTGGAAGAACAAGCTATCAAGTTGATCGGTCCAGATATTTATGAAAAGTTGATTAAAGGATATACTGAAAAGCAATGGGGACGTTCTGCGACTGACCTTCCACCCTTTATCATCAAACGCTTACCAGTTCGTTTAACCTTTGATAATAACTACTTCAATGACCGTTACCAAGGAATTCCAATCGGTGGCTATAATGTCATTATCGAAAATATGCTCAAGGATGTGGAAGTAGAACTTGGAGTTGACTTTTTTGCTAATCGTCAGGAATTAGAAGCTTCTGCTGAAAAGGTTGTCTTCACAGGGATGATTGACCAATACTTTGATTATAAACATGGTGAGTTAGAATACCGTAGTCTTCGTTTTGAGCATGAAGTTCTTGATGAAGAAAACTATCAAGGAAATGCTGTTGTCAACTATACAGAACGAGAAATTCCTTATACTCGCATTATTGAGCATAAACACTTTGAGTATGGTACACAAGCTAAAACGGTCATTACTCGTGAATACCCAGCTGATTGGAAACGTGGAGATGAACCTTATTATCCAATCAATGATGAGAGAAACAATGCTATATTTGCCAAATATCAGGAAGAAGCGGCAACAAATGATAAGGTTATTTTCTGTGGTCGTTTAGCAGATTATAAATACTATGACATGCATGTGGTCATTGAACGGGCTTTGGAAGTGGTCGAGGAAGAGTTGGGACAATAATGCAAGGATTCCGTTATTTTAGAATCTTTGCTACTTAAGATTTTTAGAAGTAAGGTCAACAAGATTCTTTTCTGCTTATCAGAAGAGAACCTATGTTGGCTTTTTTAGCATAAATGAACAATTTTATTTTTCAGAATATATCAAATATAACAAATAACTCTTAAAATTCAGAAAATTCTATTGACAGGACTTGAAAAAGAGTCTATAATGAATAAAAAAACAAAGGAGAATACTATGAAAACAAGAAAAGTATTGGCTCTTGCGGGAGTAACCTTATTAGCAGCTGGTGTTTTAGCTGCTTGTTCTGGGGGTTCAGGCGCTCAAGGTGAAAAGACCTTTGCATTTACCTACGAGACACATCCAGATAATCTCAACTATTTGACAACTGGTAAGGCAGCAACTTCTGAGATTACTAGTAATGTGATTGATGGACTACTTGAAAATGATAAATACGGGAACCTTGTTCCTTCATTGGCAGAAGACTGGTCAGTCTCTAAGGATGGCTTGACTTATACTTATAAGATTCGTCAGGATGCCAAGTGGTATACATCTGAGGGAGAAGAGTACGCTCCTGTTAAGGCTCAGGACTTTGTAACAGGACTTAAATATGCAACAGATAAGAAAGCAGAAGCCCTTTACTTGGTACAGGATTCAATCAAAGGTCTGGATGCCTATGCCAAAGGTGAAATCACAGACTTCGCTCAAGTCGGGATTAAAGCGCTTGATGACCAAACAATCCAATACACCTTGAACAAACCTGAAACTTTTTGGAACTCAAAAACAACCATGGGTGTGCTTGCGCCAGTCAATGAAGAGTTTTTGAATTCAAAAGGGGATGATTTTGCCAAAGCTACGGATCCAAGTAGTCTCTTGTATAACGGCCCTTATTTGCTGAAATCCATTGTGACCAAATCCTCTGTTGAATTTGCGAAAAATCCGAACTACTGGGATAAGGACAATGTGCATATTGACAAAGTTAAATTGTCATTCTGGGACGGGCAAGATACCAGCAAACCAGCAGAAAACTTTAAAGATGGTAGCCTTACAGCAGCTCGTCTTTATCCAACAAGTGCAAGTTTCGCAGAGCTTGAGAAGAGTATGAAAGACAATATCGTCTATACGCAACAAGACTCTACGACTTATCTAGTAGGGACAAATATTGACCGTCAATCTTATAAGCACACATCTAAGACTAGCGAAGAACAAAAGACATCAACTAAAAAGGCTCTCTTAAACAAGGATTTCCGTCAGGCTATTGCCTTTGGTTTTGACCGTACAGCCTATGCCTCTCAGTTGAATGGAGAAACTGGAGCAAGCAAAATCTTGCGTAATCTCTTTGTGCCACCAACATTTGTTCAAGCAGATGGGAAGAACTTTGGCGATATAGTCAAAGAAAAATTAGTGACTTATGGGGATGAATGGAAGGATGTCAATCTTGCAGATTCACAAGATGGTCTTTACAATCCAGAAAAAGCTAAAGCAGAATTTGCCAAAGCCAAATCAGCCCTACAAGCTGAGGGAGTACAATTCCCAATTCACCTAGATATGCCTGTTGACCAGACAGCAACTACAAAAGTTCAACGTGTCCAATCTATGAAACAATCCTTGGAAGCAACTTTAGGAACTGATAATGTCGTTATTGATATCCAACAATTGCAAAAAGATGAATTGCTTAATGTAACTCTATTTGCCGAAAATGCTGCTGGCGAAGACTGGGATTTATCAGATAATGTCGGTTGGGGTCCAGACTTTGCCGATCCATCAACCTACCTTGATATTATCAAACCTTCTGTAGGAGAAAGTACTAAAACATATTTAGGATTTGACTCAGGGGAAGATAATGTAGCTGCTAAAAAAGTAGGTCTATATGACTACGAAAAATTGGTTACTGAAGCTGGTGATGAGGCTACAGATGTTGCTAAACGCTATGATAAATACGCTGCTGCCCAAGCTTGGTTGACCGACAGTGCTTTGATCATCCCAACAACTTCTAAAACTGGTCGTCCAATCTTGTCTAAGATGGTACCATTTACAATACCATTTGCATTGTCAGGAAACAAAGGCACAAGTGACCCAGTCTTATATAAATACTTGGAACTTCAAGACAAGGCAGTTACTGCAGATGAATACCAAAAAGCTCAAGATAAATGGATGAAAGAAAAAGCAGAATCCAATAAAAAAGCGCAAGAAGAACTTGCCAAACATGTCAAATAAAGGTAAGGGAGTTGGTTTGTAGCCGACTCCTTTATATTCTTCGAAAATCTATTCATACTCTTCGAAAATCTCTTCAAACCACGTCAGCTTCCATCTGCAACCTCAAAACAGTGTTTTGAGCAAGCTGCAGCTAGCTTCCTAGTTTGCTTTTTGATTTTCATTGAGTATGATTTGAATTTCCCAATCAATTTGCTTAGTTTTTATTTCAATCTACTTTACTTGATTTCTGTATTTTATTTTGAAAATGAAAAAATCCTGAGTTTAGAGTTCTCAGGATTTTCGGCTCTATAATATTTGTAGTGGGTAAATCCCCTATAGATATTATGGAGCCTATTTTGTTGTAGAAAAAAAGTCCCATATGACCTATAATGAAAAGCGACAAAACAACTCATTAGAAAGAATCATATGGAACAATTACATTTTATCACAAAATTACTAGACATTAAAGACCCTAATATCCAAATTATGGATGTTGTTAATATGGATACCCACAAAGAAATCATTGCTAAACTAGATTGTGAGGCCCCATCTTGCCCTGAGTGCGGAAGTCAAATGAAGAAATATGATTTTCAAAAACCTTCTAAAATTCCTTATCTTGAAACGACTGGTATGCCTACTAGAATTCTCCTTAGAAAGCGTCGATTCAAGTGCTATCACTGTTCAAAAATGATGGTCGCCGAAACCTCTCTCGTCAAGAAAAATCACCAAATCCCTCGTATTATCAACCAAAAAATTGCGCAAAAATTGATTGAAAAGTCTTCTATGACCGATATTGCTCATCAGCTGGCTATTTCAACTTCAACTGTCATTCGTAAGCTCAATGATTTCCGTTTTAAGTCTGATTTTTCTTACCTCCCTGAGATTATGTCCTGGGACGAGTACGCCTTTACAAAGGGAAAGATGAGCTTTATTGCGCAAGATTTTGACAAGCTCAATATCATCACTGTTCTTGAGGGGAGAACACAAGCTATCATCCGAAATCACTTTCTGCGCTACGATAGAGCCGTTCGTTGTCAGGTGAAAATCATTACTATGGATATGTTTAACCCCTACTATGACTTGGCTAAACAGCTTTTTCCAAACGCTAAAATCGTGTTGGATCGTTTCCATATTGTCCAACACATGAGCCGTGCTATGAGTCGTATGCGTGTCCAAATCATGAATCAGTTTCATCGAAAATCCCATGAATACAAGGCTATCAAACGCTACTGGAAACTCATCCAACAAGATAGTCGGAAACTCAGCTATAAACGTTTTTATCGCCCTACTTTTCGCATGCACTTGACGAATAAAGAAATTCTAGACAAGCTTTTGAGCTATTCAGAAGACTTGAAACATCACTACCATCTCTATCAACTCTTGCTTTTTCACTTTCAGAATAAGGAACCGGATAAATTTTTCGGGCTCATTGAGGACAATCTAAAGCAGGTTCATCCTCTTTTTCAGACTGTCTTTAAAACCTTCCTCAAGGATAAAGAGAAAATTGCCAACGCCCTTCAACTACCCTATTCCAACGCCAAACTGGAAGCCACCAATAATCTCATCAAACTTATCAAGCGCAATGCCTTTGGATTTCGGAACTTTGAAAACTTCAAAAAACGGATTTTTATCGCTCTGAATATCAAAAAAGAAAGGACGAAATTTGTCCTTTCTCGAGCTTAGCTTTTCTTCAACCCACTACAGTTGACAAAGAGCCGGATTTTCTTCATCTTACTGTTGTGGTTGTTGTTGGACTTGAGGAGTCTGTGGAGCTGGATTTTGATTGGCTCCTGGTGCATTTGGTGCTTGATTTTGACCATTAGTACTAGCATCAGGACTTGTTACTGGTGCTTGACTAGTAGAGCTTTCTGCACTTGTTGATGAGCTTTCGGTTGAAGATGATTGGGATGTCGTTTCAGTCCAAGTCGGTCTTGCTCCATTTTGGAAAACAAACTGCCCATTTCGATAGATGCCATCTGGCATATTCCAATCCTCTGGATTGTTTCCTTCAGACAGGTAGGTCATCATAGAGCGATAAACCTTAGCAGCAACTAGGAAACCATCTCCAACAATTGGAGTTAAACGATTTGAGTAACCAGTCCATACAGCCATAGAATACTTACGAGTATAACCTACAAACATTTCATCTGGAGCTACGTAACCAGTGTTCTTGATATACTTTTCAATTTCTTCGTCAGTATAGTTAGAAGTACCTGTTTTACCTGCTTGTGGAAGCCAAGGTAGGTAGGCTCCACGTCCGATTCCGTATACTAAGACAGTTTTCATCATGTCGGTCATCATATAGGCTGTCGTTTCCTTCATGGCACGAGTTCCGACATTAGAGAACTCTTTTTCACTCCCATCACTAAAGACGACTTTATGGATATACATTGGTTTATAGTAAGTTCCACCATTTGCAAAGGCAGCGTAAGCAGCAGCCATCTTTTCACTACTTGCTCCATATTTTTTGTCTGACTCGGTTGTGTTACTTGAAATGGCATTTGAGTAGTGAAGACTTGGGTAGTCGATTCCGAGACCATTTAGGAAAGTCTTGGCACGGTTGAGTCCGACCTTGTTTAGCGTTTCCACGGCTGGGACGTTTCGCGATTGTTGCAGGGCGTATTGCAAGGTGATATTGCCAAAGTAGCCCCTATCCCAGTTGTAGAGTGGAGTATCAGTGCCAGGATAGTTATAAGGGACATCATGTACAATAGAAGCAGTAGAGTCATAGACTCCATATTCTAAAGCGGGAGCATAGTCAGTGATTGGTTTCATTGATGATCCCCAGTCACGATTGGTTTCTACGGCCTGGTTGGTACCGAATGAAACATTACTTGACTGATGGCGTGCTCCTAGCTGGGCAATGACTTTACCGTTAGAAACATCAACAATGGTAGAAGCGACTTGCAATTCATCGTCTGGATAGGCAACGTATTCGTCTGTATTGTAAATATCCCACAGATGTTTTTGAGCTTCTTGGTCTACATTTGTGTAGACGTCCATTCCAGTTGTGAGCAGGTTATAGCCTGTTTCTTCTTCAACTTGATTGATGACCTCCTTGAGGTAATTATCCATGTAAGCAGGGTAATTACTTGCTGATTTGAGACTTTGTAGTCCATCAGTAATTGGTGTGTTGACTGCTTTCTCATACTGTTCAGCAGAGATGTAGCCTTGATTTTTCATTTCAGATAAGACCAAGTTTCGGCGGTCTTGGGCTGCTTCTGGATGTGAATAGGGGTCATATTGGTTTGGTGCCTGAGGCATTCCAGCCAGCAAGGCTAACTGAGGTAAATTTAAATTATTGAGGTCTTTACCATAGTAGTTTTGAGCTGCTGTCTGCATTCCATAGTTCCCATTAGACATGTAGACCTTATTTATATAGTAGGTCAAGATTTCTTGCTTGGTTGCTTTTTGTTCTAACTGAATCGCTAACCAAGCTTCCTGAGCCTTACGAGAAATAGTCTGGTCGGAAGTCGAGGTTGAAAAGTAAGTCAACTTAATCAACTGTTGGGTGAGAGTTGATCCACCTTGGAGGGAATTGCTTTGCAGATTGCGCAAGAAAGCTCCCAGGATACGGATGGTATCAATCCCCCTGTGGTCGAAGAAGCGATGGTCTTCGATAGAAACGATTGCCTTAACCAAATCTGTGGGAATATCATTAGCTTGGGCATTGACGCGGCGTTCAGAACCCAAGTCAGCAATGAGTTGATTTTTATTGTCGTAGATTTTACTAGAGGTTGTTGCAACTAGTTTACTCTCGGATAGGCTAGGAGCCTTGCTAACATAGTAGAAAAAAACTCCTCCGCCTAAGACAATGGCTGCGATAACCAAGCTTAAGAAGCTAATGCTCAGATACTTGATTAGGCGCAGAATCGTTGGTTTGTTCATCTTGTTTTACCACCTAATAAATGTTCTTTGATAACATTGAGATAAGGAATTTGAGGGAAGGCACCAGCCTTGATTTCATATCCATATTCTCGAATATATCCAAGTGGCATTGATTTTTGTCCCTTATCTTGATGATAGAAGCGAATCAAATCGAATGCCGGCAATAAGTAGGTTTCTTGCTGAGAAGAAAAGTGAAGAAGGACAAAGCAGATTCCTTGTTGGGCAAGGACTTGTTCCATATGCTGAATCTGATGTGGATGAAAATTTTTCATCGGAATCGCACGTTTTTGTTTTGTTTCCTTGGCTTCAAAGTCGATGTAATATCCATTATAAACGCCAGAATAGTCCGTCGTTGAAGCTTGTCGAAAATAGGCCTCAACAATCTTGGCACGACTTCGTTGTGGATAGTCCACTCGTACAATTTGAATAGGGGTTGGTTTCTTGTGTATAACAGCCAAGCCCTGAGACAAATAGTAGTCGTTGGTAGCATTGATCATCTTTTCAAAAGACATTCCTCGATTTGCGAAATTTTTGGGTTGAGAAAGAGATGGTTGTCTTTTTTGTGATGAAAGTTTATGTGGATAGTTGACCATAATTCTCCTTATTGGTACAATAACATCACTCTATTATACCATAAATTTGCACAGAAAGGGTTAAAAATGGCTACAGCTTTGGTTTTAGGCTATTCTGCTTTTGATTTGGGTTTATTTTCTGATAAGGATCCTCGTCTTAAACTGATTAAAAAAGCGATACGTAAAGATTTAGAGGCTATGGCAGCAGATGGGGTGACTTGGCTTGTATTTACAGGAAGTTTGGGCTTTGAATGTTGGGTTTTAGAGGTTGCTCAGGAGATGAAAACCGAGTACGGTTTCCAGTTGGCTACCATTTTTGCTTTTGAAACCCATGGGGAAAATTGGAATGAAAGCAATCAGATGAAACTGAGCCGCTTTAAGCAGGTAGACTTTGTCAAATATGCCTATCCTCGCTATGAACACAAGGGGCAGTTAAGAGATTACCAGCAGTTTTTGCTGGAAAATACGAACAGTTCCTATCTTTTTTATGATGAAGAAAATGAAACGAAACTAGCTTATTTTTACCAAAAGATGAAAAATCAAGAGGACTATTTTATAAAGAGATTAACATTTGATCAATTAAATGAACTTGCTGAAAATTTTTCCGAAAATTGAAGCTTTGACCTTGATTTTTGTTTGCCTTTTTTTATATAATAATACTAGCAAGCGAGAATGGAGAGAGACATGGCAAGTATTATTTTTTCAGCGAAAGATATTTTTGAACAAGAGTTTGGACGTGAAGTCCGTGGCTATAGTAAAGTAGAAGTTGACGAGTTTTTAGACGATGTCATCAAGGACTATGAAACCTATGCTGCCTTGGTCAAGTCACTTCGTCAGGAGATTGCGGATTTGAAGGAAGAATTAACTCGTAAACCGCAAGTGAGTTCGGCTCCAAGTCCTAGTCACCCAGAACCAATTGATGTGGCAGCTTCATCTTCTATGACGAATTTTGATATTTTGAAACGCTTGAATCGTCTTGAAAAAGAAGTATTCGGTAAACAAATTTTAGACAATACTGATTTGTAATTCAGGTCTTGTTACATGCAATTTTTGGATAATCGCGTGAGGAGAGTTGCTTCTCATGAGGAAAGTCCATGCTAGCACAGGCTGTGATGCCTGTAGTGTTTGTGCTAGGCGAAACCATAAGCCTAGGGACGAGAAATCGTTACGGCAGTTGAAATGGCTAAGTCCTTGGATAGGCCAGAGTAGGCTTGAAAGTGCCACAGTGACGGAGTCTTTCTGGAAACAGAGAGAGTGGAACGCGGTAAACCCCTCAAGCTAGCAACCCAAATTTTGGTCGGGGCATGGAGTACGCGGAAACGAACGTAGTATTCTGACTGCTATCAGCTAGAGCTGCTAGTGGTAGACAGATGATTATCGAAGGAAGTGGTCCTAGTCACTTCTGGAACAAAACATGGCTTATAGAAAATTGCATATAGGTTGGGGCTGAGAAATTTTCTCAACCTCATTTTTTAAAGTGGACATATAGAAAGGTCTTGCAAGACTGTAACATGAAAAAAGAATTTAATTTAATTGCAACTGTGGCAGCAGGTCTTGAAGCTGTTGTGGGACGAGAAGTGCGAGAGTTGGGCTACGATTGTCAGGTTGAAAATGGTCGTGTTCGTTTTCAAGGAGACGTGAGAGCTATTATCGAAACCAACCTTTGGCTTCGGGCAGCAGATCGTATCAAAATCATCGTAGGAACGTTCCCAGCTAAGACTTTTGAAGAGCTGTTTCAGGGAGTTTTCGCCCTAGATTGGGAAAATTATTTACCACTTGGAGCTCGGTTCCCGATTTCAAAAGCCAAATGTGTTAAATCTAAACTTCACAATGAACCGAGTGTTCAGGCTATTTCTAAGAAAGCTGTTGTCAAGAAATTGCAGAAACACTATGCTCGCCCAGAAGGGGTTCCTTTGATGGAGAATGGCCCAGAGTTTAAGATTGAGGTCTCTATTCTCAAAGATGTGGCAACTGTCATGATTGATACGACAGGGTCTAGCCTCTTTAAACGTGGTTATCGTACGGAAAAGGGTGGCGCTCCTATCAAGGAAAATATGGCGGCAGCTATTTTGCAACTCTCTAACTGGTATCCAGACAAGCCTTTGATTGATCCGACCTGTGGTTCGGGGACTTTCTGTATTGAGGCAGTTATGATTGCTCGAAAGATGGCACCAGGACTTCGTCGCTCTTTTGCCTTTGAGGAGTGGAACTGGGTCAGCGATCGCTTGATTCAGGAAGTGCGTACAGAAGCGGCTAAGAAAGTAGACCGTGAGCTGGAGCTGGATATCATGGGCTGTGACATTGATGCTCGCATGGTGGAAATTGCTAAAGCTAATGCTCAGGCAGCTGGTGTTGCAGGAGACATTACTTTTAAGCAGATGCGCGTGCAGGATTTGCGTTCCGATAAAATCAATGGTGTGATTATTTCCAATCCGCCTTATGGTGAACGCTTGTCAGATGATGCAGGGGTGACCAAGCTCTATGCTGAGATGGGGCAAGTATTTGCACCACTGAAAACTTGGAGCAAATTTATCCTGACTAGTGATGAAGCTTTTGAAAGCAAGTATGGTAGCCAAGCAGATAAGAAGCGTAAGTTATACAACGGAACCTTGAAAGTGGATCTGTATCAATATTTTGGTCAGCGTGTCAAACGGCAAGAGGTAAAATAGAAAGGGATACTCATGAGTAAGAAAAGACGAAATCGTCATAAAAAAGAAGGTCAAGAACCGCAATTTGATTTTGATGAAGCAAAAGAGCTAACAGTTGGTCAAGCGATTCGTAAAAATGAAGAAGTGGAAGCAGGAGTCTTGCCTGAGGATTCCATTTTGGACAAGTATGTTAAACAACACAAAGATGAAATCGAAGCAGATAAGTTTGCGACTCGTCAATACAAAAAAGAGGAGTTAGTTGAAACTCAGAGTCTGGATGATTTAATTCAAGAGATGCGTGAGGCTGTAGAAGAGTCAGAAGCTTCTTCGGAGGAAGTTCCATCTTCTGAAGACATCTTACCACCCTTGCCTCTGAACGATGAGGAGCAAGGCTTGGATCCTCTATTGCTAGAGGATGAAAATCCAACAGAAATGACTGAAGAAGTGGAAGAGGAGCAAAACCTTTCTCGTCTGGAACAAGAGGACTCAGAAAAGAAAAGCAAAAAAGGCTTTGTTTTGACCGCTTTGGCGCTTGTATCAGTGATTATCTGTGTCAGTGCTTATTATGTCTATCGTCAAGTGAATCGCTCGACCAAGGAAATTGAAACTTCTCAATCAACTACAGCCAATCAATCGGATGTGGATGATTTTAATACACTTTATGATGCCTTTTACACAGATAGCAATAAAACGGCTTTGAAAAATAGCCAGTTTGATAAACTGAGTCAACTCAAGACCTTACTTGATAAGCTGGAAGGTAGTCGTGAACATACGCTTGCCAAATCGAAGTATGATAGTCTAGCAACGCAAATTAAGGCCATTCAAGATGTCAATGCACAATTTGAAAAACCAGCTATTGTGGATGGTGTGTTGGATACCAATGCCAAAGCCAAATCGGATGCTAAATTTACAGATATTAAAACTGGAAATACGGAGCTTGATAAAGTGCTAGATAAGGCTATCAGCCTTGGTAAGAGCCAGCAAACAAGTACTTCTAGCTCTAGCTCAAGTTCAAGTCAAACTAGTAGCTCAAGTTCAAGTCAAGCAAGCTCAAATACGACTAGTGAGACAAGCCCAAGTAGTTCAAATGCTGCCTCAAATGAGACTAGAAGTTCTCGTAGCGAAGTCAATATGGGCGTATCAAGTGCAGGGGTTGCTGTTCAAAGAAGTGCTAGTCGTGTTGCCTATAATCAGTCTGCTATTGATGATAGTAACAACTCTGCTTGGGATTTTGCGGATGGTGTCTTGGAACAAATTCTAGCGACTTCACGTTCACGTGGCTATATCACTGGAGACCAATATATCCTTGAACGTGTCAATATTGTTAACGGCAATGGTTATTACAACCTCTACAAGCCAGATGGAACCTATCTCTTTACCCTTAACTGTAAGACTGGATACTTTGTTGGAAATGGTTCTGGACATGCGGATGACTTGGACTACTAAGCAGTCGTTACAAAATTCTTTCTTTTCAAAAGTAAAAATGATAAAATAAAACAAATTAAACAAGAGGAGTGTCAAATGACAAAAGCTAACTTTGGTGTTGTTGGTATGGCCGTAATGGGTCGTAACCTTGCCCTTAATATTGAATCTCGTGGTTACACAGTTGCTATTTACAACCGTAGTAAAGAAAAAACGGAAGATGTGATTGCTTGCCATCCTGAAAAGAACTTTGTGCCAAGCTATGACGTGGAAAGTTTTGTGAACTCAATCGAAAAACCTCGTCGTATCATGCTCATGGTTCAAGCTGGACCTGGTACAGATGCTACAATTCAAGCCCTTCTTCCACACCTTGACAAGGGTGATATCTTGATTGACGGTGGAAACACTTTCTACAAAGATACCATCCGTCGTAATGAAGAATTGGCAAACTCAGGTATCAACTTTATCGGTACTGGGGTTTCTGGTGGTGAAAAAGGTGCCCTTGAAGGTCCTTCTATCATGCCTGGTGGACAAAAAGAAGCCTATGAATTGGTTGCGGATGTTCTTGAAGAAATCTCAGCTAAAGCACCAGAAGATGGCAAACCATGTGTGACTTACATCGGTCCTGACGGAGCTGGTCACTATGTGAAAATGGTTCATAATGGTATCGAGTATGGTGATATGCAATTGATCGCAGAAAGCTATGACTTGATGCAACACTTGCTAGGCTTTTCTGCAGAAGACATGGCTGAAATCTTTACTGAGTGGAACAAGGGTGAATTGGACAGCTACTTGATCGAAATCACAGCTGATATCTTGAGCCGTAAAGACGATGAAGGCCAAGATGGACCAATCGTAGACTACATCCTTGATGCTGCAGGTAACAAGGGAACTGGTAAATGGACTAGCCAATCATCACTTGACCTTGGTGTGCCATTGTCACTCATCACTGAGTCAGTATTTGCACGTTACATCTCTACTTACAAGGAAGAACGTGTGCATGCTAGCAAGGTTCTTCCAAAACCAGCTGCCTTCAAATTTGAAGGGGACAAGGCTGAGTTGATCGAAAAGATTCGTCAAGCCCTTTATTTCTCAAAAATCATTTCATACGCACAAGGTTTTGCGCAATTGCGTGTAGCTTCTAAAGAAAACAACTGGAACTTGCCATTTGCAGACATCGCATCTATCTGGCGTGATGGCTGTATCATCCGTTCTCGTTTCTTGCAAAAGATTACAGATGCTTACAACCGTGATGCAGACCTTGCTAACCTTCTTTTGGATGAGTACTTCTTGGATGTTACTGCTAAGTACCAACAAGCAGTGCGTGATATCGTAGCTCTTGCTGTTCAAGCTGGTGTGCCAGTGCCAACTTTCTCAGCAGCGATTACTTACTTTGATAGCTACCGTTCAGCTGACCTTCCAGCTAACTTGATTCAAGCGCAACGTGACTACTTTGGTGCCCACACTTACCAACGTAAAGACAAAGAAGGAACATTCCACTACTCTTGGTATGACGAAAAATAAGTAGGTCTGCCATGGGGAAACGGATTTTATTACTTGAGAAAGAACGAAATCTAGCTCATTTTTTAAGTTTGGAACTCCAAAAAGAGCAATACCGAGTTGATCAGGTTGAGGAGGGACAAAAAGCCCTCTCCATGGCTCTTCAGACAGACTATGACTTGATTTTATTGAATGCTCGTCTGGGGGATATGACGGCCCAGGATTTTGCAGACAAGCTGAGTCGAACTAAGCCGGCTTCAGTCATCATGGTCTTGGACCATCGCGAAGAATTGCAAGATCAGATTGAGACAATCCAACGTTTTGCCGTTTCTTACATCTATAAGCCAGTTATTATTGAGAATCT
Source organism: Streptococcus sp. 3109 (assembly GCF_013276905.1). Classification (NCBI taxonomy): domain Bacteria; kingdom Bacillati; phylum Bacillota; class Bacilli; order Lactobacillales; family Streptococcaceae; genus Streptococcus; species Streptococcus sp. 3109. The sequence goes on from NZ_VMLY01000004.1 coordinate 125,482, forward strand.
GGTAGCTCGTATTTCAGCGATTTTCCGAGGTCGAGACTTCATCGACCAACACTGTAGTCAGATGAAGGTTCCAACGTCTTATCGCAATCTGCGTATGGATGTAGAACATCATACCGTTTATCGTGGCGAGGAGATGATTGCTCTGACGCGTCGTGAGTATGACCTTTTGGCCACTCTTATGGGAAGCAAGAAAGTTTTGACTCGTGAGCAGTTGTTGGAAAGCGTCTGGAAGTATGAAAGTGCGACAGAGACCAATATCGTGGATGTCTATATCCGTTATCTACGTAGCAAGCTTGATGTAAAAGGTCAAAAAAGCTACATTAAAACAGTACGTGGTGTTGGTTACACCATGCAAGAATAGAAAAGCAGTTGCAGTTATGTAACTGCTTTTTATATGAGTTCTTTATATGTTGACATGCGATTTTGTATTTGCTACAATCAGTTATGGAGGATAGGTCTAATGAAAATAATAAAAAAATTGATGCAAATTGCATTAGCAGTTTTTTTCTTTAGCTTACTGGCAACAAGTGCAGTATTGGCGGATGATGCTGATTCAGAAGGCTGGCAATTTGTCCAAGAAAATGGTAGAACCTACTACAAGAAGGGGGAACTCAAAGAAACCTACTGGCGAGTGATTGATGGAAAATACTATTATTTTGATCCTTTATCCGGAGAGATGGTTGTCGGCTGGCAATATATACCTGCTCCACACGAAGGGGTTACGATTGGTTCTTCTATAAGGCAAGATATTGCTTTTAGACCAGATTGGTTTTACTTTGGTCAAGATGGGGTCCTACAAGAATTTGTTGGTAAGCAAGTTTTAGAAGCAAAAACAGCTACAAATGTCAACAAGCATCATGGGGAACAATATAATAGTCCAGCAGAGAAACGAGTCTATTATTTTGAAGATCAACGTAGTTATCACACCTTAAAAACTGGTTGGGTTTATGATGAGGGGCACTGGTATTATTTACTGAAGGATGGTGGCTTTGATTCTCGCATCAACAGATTGACTGTTGGGGAGCTAGCACGTGGTTGGGCTAAGGATTTTCCTCTTACATATGATGAAGAGAAGCTTAAAGCGGCTCCATGGTACTATCTGGATCCAACAAGTGCTGCAATGCAAACTGGTTGGCAATATCTAGGCAATAAGTGGTACTACCTCCGTTCATCAGGTTCCATGGCAACTGGTTGGTATCAAGAAGGCTCAACTTGGTACTATTTAGATGCTGAAAATGGTGATATGAAAACGGGTTGGCAAAACCTTGGTAACAAGTGGTACTATCTCCGTTCATCAGGTTCCATGGCAACTGGCTGGTATCAGGAAGGTTCGACTTGGTATTATTTAGACGAGTCAAATGGTGATATGAAAACGGGTTGGCAAAACCTTGGTAACAAGTGGTACTATCTCCGTTCATCAGGAGCCATGGTCACTGGCTGGTTCCAGGTCAATGGCAAATGGTACTATGCTTACATCTCAGGTGCTTTGGCAGTGAATACGACCGTAGATGGCTATTCTGTCAACTATAATGGCGAATGGGTTCGATAAATAATGGTAGTATTTTGTAATTTGAGATAAATTTTAAGTAAGAGTGCAGCTTCACGAAGTGATACTGGATAAAAAGTTTTTAAAATCAGAAAACCGCATATTATCAGGCGTCAAAAAATTGGCAAAACCTTGATAATATGCGGTTTATTGTGGAAAGATTTACTTATTTACTTATTTTTAACAAAATTGAGTTTTTGCCCAGTTTTACATGACATGTTTTAGAAAAAGGTATATAATGTTAGTGTAATATCAAGTGTTTTTTTGAAAGCATCACAACAATTACAATTTTAGGCTTAAAAATCGAACCTTCTTTAAATACTTAAATATTTAAGGGGGGGGATAAGTACCCATTTGTAAAAAAGAAATGAGGTTGAAAATGAACTTTAAGTCAAGAAAATGTGAAGAAAACGGGAAAAAAGTTTTACGCTATTCTATTAGAAAACATCATTTGGGAGTAGCTAGTGTAGCAGTAGCTTCGGTGTTGTTTTTTGCAACTGGTGTGGCGACTGTTCAAGCGGATGGACCAGGAGTAGGCGAACTAGTATCAGGCACACCAGCCCCACCAAGTACACTAGGTTCAGCAAGTTCAGCAAGTACAACAAGCACACTAGGCACTTCTGGTGCTAATACTGGTGACACAGAAATAGAAAATACAAATACAAATACAGCTGCATCAACAGAAAATGGGCCTATTAAGCCAGAAGATAATGTTGAAGCAAGAAATAATAATGAGAAACCTAGAGGGCTTGAAAGAGCAACAGAACCAGCAAATTATGATGGTAAAGTAAGTCTTATTGGTCAATGGACAAGTGAATCACACGAAAAAAAAGATACTGAAAATACATATAAGAATGCTACAGATAAATTAGGGAGTCCCTTATCTAATCCAGGTCTTTTCCGTGGCGCTGCAAAAACTTTTCTTGGTTGGTCTGATATGCCGCCAGTAAATGGGAAAATTGCAGATGGTGCAAGACTGTTCTCGGCAGAAGACACTATAGCTACAGCCTTTCCGAATGGCTTGTCAGCTGATTCTAAGCTATATGGTGTTTATGCCAGTCTAAATGACCAAGATACACCTTTCCCTGCTGATAAATTTTCTATGGGATTTGCGATTATAGGTGGAATGAATAAATTTGCCATTAATGATAATAAGGTTCATATTGATACGAATGTAGAATCAGAAGAAGTATTACCTAATACTAATTTAAATAAAGAAACAAAAGACAAAGAAAAAAATACCCGCCGTATCATTGATGAGTATAAACCGGACAATAATGATACTACAAAAGTGAATGAAGTGGTTTTAAAAGCTGAGTTTGAAATGGATAAAACTACAGCGATGACTGTGTATAGAAATCCTCATGTAGGATATGTTGGTCCGGTTTTATCCAACACATACAAGGATAATAACTTTAAATTAGATGAAAAGAAAAAAACTTACACCTATGTAGACTTAAATGTGAATTTAGACAAAGATTTAGTTGTTCCGGAAAAATTATATGCAGAGTTTAATGGTTACTCATGGAGACCATTGTATGCTCTTGGAATTAAGGAAGATGGAACGAAGGAAATCCTAAATGTGTATTCAAAAGAAGGGACAGCCTTAGGAAATACAAAAGATAGCTTTAATTCAATCGTTAGTAATACGGACCCTAGAGTCACATTTGGTGTTGAAACTAAAGGTAACCATAATATAACATTTAGAATGATTCTTAGATCTTTAAACGGATATGATAGTAATAGACCGGAAAATGAACGAAATGAGCGTATAGCTGAGAGTGTAGTAAAACCGGATGAAGGTAAGTCTATTGCTGAAACAATTATGCGCAATATGATACTTCGATCTCTTACATCAACAGAACTTAAAGCCTTGTTCCCTAATAAGAGTGATGAAGAAATCAATCAGATGGTTGTTCGTATTAATCAAGATAAAGCCAAAGAGTTAGCAGATACAAATGGAAATACAGTACTAAAAGTAACAGGTTCTGTTGAGGGTAATGTTCATCCAAGTGCAGGTAGAATCGGTAGTGGCTGGTTAAGCCTGGATTCAGCTACAAATTTACCTATTAACAAAGTAGAAGCTAACGTTTTAGAACTAGGTTATGTTACATTTTATAATGTATCCTACCGATTCCAAAGTGGAACAGAGGGAAAAGTATTACCAGCAGTAATCGAAAACTATAAGCCAAAAGATACAGCTACTTACGAAAATGAAGCGAATGTAACACCAACACAACCGACAACTACAGAGTATATAGATGCAGAAAACGATGGAAAATGGGTCTTCAAAGGTTATGATGAAGCTAAAAAACAAGTAAACAAAGCAGATGTGGAGTTCATTGGAACATGGGTATTCGAATCTAATAAATACGGTGTAACATACAAATTCGTTAGTGGAACAGAAGGTAAAGCATTACCAGCAGCAATAGAAGGCTATAAACCAACAGACCAAAACCGTTATGTAGATAAAGCAAATGTAGTTGCGACTCAACCGACAAAAACAGAGTACGTAGATGCAGAAAATGATGGAAAATGGGTATTCAAGAGCTACGATGCTGAAAATAAACAAGTAAATAAAGCAGATGTAGCGTTTGTAGGAACATGGGTATTCGTGGCTAATAAATACGGTGTAACCTATAAATTTGAAAGTGGGACACCAGGTAAGACATTACCAGCAGCAATCGAAAACTATAAACCCACAGACCAAAACCGTTATGTAGATAAATCAAATGTAACAACAATTCAACCAACAAAAACAGAGTATGTTGATACAGCAAATGATGGAAAATGGGTATTCAAGAGTTACGATGCTGAAAATAAAGCAGTAAATAAAGCAGATGTAGAATTTGTAGGAACATGGGTATTCGAAGCTAAAAAATACGGTGTAACCTACAAATTTGAAAGTGGGACTGAAGGGAAAGAATTACCGAAGAATATTACCGAATTAACTCCTACAGATAAAAATGAGTATATTAACGGAAAGGAAGTTAAAGCAGAATCTCCAACAAAAACAGATGTGAAGGATGGAAAAGGAAGCTGGGTATTTAAAGGTTATAAAAAAGATACAGAAACAATAAACAAAGCAGATATCCAATTTGTGGGGATTTGGAAATATGTAGAAGAACCAGAACCTACGCCAAATCCAAATCCAAACCCAGGACCAAATCCAAACCCAAGACCAAATCCAAACCCAGGACCAAATCCAAACCCAGGACCAAATCCAGGACCAAATCCAAGCCCGGCACCAAGTCCAAGTCCAGCACCAAATCCAAGTCCGGCACCAAGTCCAACTCCTTCAGAGAATTGGAATCAAGGAAGTACTGAAGTGTACAAGCAGGATGAACTACCTCAGACAGGTAGTCAACAAGATGAATGGTTGGTAGCTCTAGGTGGCATATCTCTCCTAGCTGCTTTGACGGTATTTCCTAAAAAACGAGAAGAATAGTACCTGCTAGAAATCGTTTAAATAATAAAATGATGGAAATATATCCTTATAATGGGAAAAGCGATTGTGAAGGAAACAATCGCTTTTTTTGTGAAAATATAATAAAATAGATAGGAAAGAATAAATACTGGTATGAAAAAATAAGACGATCTTTTCGTCTAGTAAAAGGAAAACATGACAAAAAAAGTTGGTGTCGGTCAGGCACATAGTAAGATAATTTTAATAGGGGAGCATGCGGTCGTTTACGGTTATCCTGCCATTTCCCTGCCTCTTTTGGAGGTGGAGGTAACTTGTAAGGTAGTTCCTGCAGTGAGTCCTTGGCGTCTCTATGAGGAGGATACCTTGTCCATGGCAGTTTATGCTTCGCTTGAGTATTTGGATATCAAAGAAGCCTGCATTCGCTGTGAGATTGACTCGGCTATCCCTGAAAAACGGGGAATGGGTTCGTCAGCAGCTATCAGCATAGCGGCCATTCGTGCTGTATTTGACTATTATCAGGCAGAACTGCCTCATGATGTACTAGAAATCTTGGTTAATCGGGCTGAGATGATTGCCCATATGAATCCGAGTGGTTTGGATGCCAAGACCTGTCTCAGTGACCAGCCTATTCGATTTATTAAGAATGTAGGATTTACAGAGCTTGAGATGGATTTATCTGCCTATTTGGTGATTGCTGATACAGGTGTTTATGGCCATACTCGTGAAGCCATCCAAGTGGTTCAAAATAAGGGGAAAGATGCCCTACCGTTTTTGCATGACTTGGGAGAATTGACCCAGCAGGCAGAAGTTGCGATTTCACAAAAAGATGCTGAAGGGCTGGGACAAATCCTCAGTCAAGCACATTTACATTTAAAAGAAATTGGTGTCAGTAGTCCTGAGTCAGATTCTTTAGTCGAAACGGCTCTTAGCCATGGTGCTCTGGGTGCCAAGATGAGCGGTGGTGGGCTTGGAGGCTGTATCATAGCCTTGGCAACCAATTTGACTCAAGCTCAAGAACTAGCAGAAAGATTAGAAGAGAAAGGAGCTATTCAGACATGGATCGAGAGCCTGTAACAGTACGTTCCTACGCAAATATTGCTATTATTAAATATTGGGGAAAGAAAAAAGAAAAAGAGATGGTGCCTGCTACTAGCAGTATTTCTCTGACTTTGGAAAATATGTATACGGAGACGACTTTGTCATCTCTACCGACGGATGCGACTTCTGATGAATTTTATATCAATGGTCAGCTACAAAACGAGGCTGAGCATGCCAAGATGAGTAAGATTATTGACCGCTACCGTCCAGCTGGTGAGGGCTTTGTCCGTATTGATACTCAAAACAATATGCCTACCGCAGCGGGATTGTCTTCAAGCTCTAGTGGTTTGTCCGCCCTGGTCAAGGCTTGCAATGCTTATTTCAAGCTTGGCTTGGATAGAAGTCAGTTGGCACAGGAGGCTAAGTTTGCCTCAGGCTCTTCTTCTCGGAGTTTTTATGGACCGCTAGGTGCCTGGGATAAGGATAGTGGAGAAATTTACCCTGTCGAGACAGACTTGAAACTAGCTATGATGATGTTGGTGCTAGAAGACAAGAAAAAACCAATTTCTAGCCGTGACGGGATGAAACTCTGTGTGGAAACCTCGACGACTTTTGACGACTGGGTGCGTCAGTCTGAGAAGGACTATCAGGATATGTTGGTTTACCTTAAGGAAAATGACTTTGCCAAGGTTGGGGAATTAACGGAGAAAAATGCCCTGGCTATGCATGCTACGACCAAAACAGCATCACCAGCCTTTTCTTATCTGACTGATGCAAGCTATGAAGCCATGGACTTTGTCCGCCAGCTTCGTGAGCAAGGAGAGGCCTGCTACTTTACCATGGATGCTGGTCCCAATGTCAAGGTCCTCTGTCAGGAGAAAGACTTGGAGCATTTATCTGAAATCTTCAGTCAGCGTTATCGCTTGATTGTGTCAAAAACAAAGGATTTGAGCCAAGATGATTGCTGTTAAAACTTGCGGAAAACTCTATTGGGCAGGTGAATATGCTATTTTAAATCCAGGACAGTTAGCCTTGATAAAGGCCATTCCCATCTATATGAGGGGAGAGATTGCTTTTTCTGATAGTTACCGTATCTATTCAGATATGTTTGATTTCGCAGTGGATTTGACACCCAATCCTGCCTACAGCTTGATTCAAGAAACGATTGCTTTAGTGGAAGATTTCCTCGTTTATCGTGGGCAAACCTTGCGACCTTTTTCTCTAGAAATTCGAGGAAAAATGGAACGAGAAGGGAAAAAGTTTGGTCTAGGATCTAGTGGTAGCGTCGTTGTCTTGGTTGTCAAGTCCTTACTGGCTTTATATGATATTTCGGTTAATCAGGAGCTCTTGTTCAAGTTGGCTAGCGCTGTCTTGCTCAAGCGCGGAGACAATGGTTCCATGGGAGACCTTGCCTGTATTGTGGTAGAGGATTTGGTCCTTTACCAGTCATTTGATCGCCAGAAGGTGGCTGCCTGGTTGGAAGAAGAAAACTTGGCAACAGTTTTGGAGCGTGATTGGGGCTTTTCTATCTCACAAGTGAAACCAACATTAGAATGTGATTTTCTAGTGGGATGGACCAAGGAAGTGGCTGTATCGAGTCATATGGTTCAACAAATCAAGCAAAATATCAATCAAAATTTTTTAAATTCCTCAAAAGAAACGGTAGTTGCTTTAGTAGAAGCCTTGGAGCAGGGGGAAGCAGAAAAAATTATCGAGCAGGTGGAAACAGCCAGTCAGCTTTTAGAAGGCTTGAGCACAGATATTTACACGCCTTCGCTCAGACAACTGAAAGAAGCCAGTCAAGATTTGCAGGCTGGTGCCAAGAGTAGCGGTGCGGGTGGTGGTGACTGTGGCATTGCCTTGAGTTTTGATGCGCAATCAACTGAAACTTTAAAAAATCGCTGGGCCGATCTGGGGATTGAGCTCTTATATCAAGAAAGGATAGGACATGACGACAAATCGTAAGGACGAGCATATCCGCTATGCCCTTGAGCAGAAAAGTTCCTATAATAGCTTTGATGAGGTGGAGTTGATTCATTCTTCCTTGCCTCTTTACGACCTGGATGAAATCGATCTTTCGACAGAATTTGCTGGTCGAAAGTGGAACTTTCCTTTTTATATCAATGCCATGACAGGTGGGAGTGAAAAAGGTAAAGAAATCAATCAAAAACTAGCTCAGGTGGCAGAAACCTGTGGTATTTTATTTGTAACGGGCTCTTATAGCGCAGCCCTAAAGGATCCTACAGATGCCTCATTTTCTGTTAAGTCTAGCTATCCAAATCTCCTTCTTGGAACCAATATTGGATTGGACAAGCCTGTTGAGTTGGGACTTCAGACTGTAGAAGAGATGAATCCTGTTCTCTTGCAAGTGCATGTCAATGTTATGCAGGAATTGCTTATGCCTGAGGGAGAAAGAAAGTTTCGAAGCTGGCAATCGCATTTAGCAGACTACAGCAAGCAAATCCCTGTTCCTATTGTCCTCAAGGAAGTGGGCTTTGGAATGGATGTGAAGACAATTGAGAGAGCTTATGAACTAGGGGTTCAAACCGTTGACCTATCGGGTCGTGGTGGTACCAGCTTTGCCTATATCGAAAACCGTCGCAGTGGTCAACGTGATTACCTCAATCAATGGGGCCAGTCCACCATGCAGGCCCTACTCAATGCCCAAGAATGGAAAGATAAGGTTGCACTCTTGGTCAGTGGAGGTGTTCGCAATCCGCTGGATATGATTAAGTGTTTGGTCTTTGGTGCCAAGGCTGTAGGACTGTCTCGAACAGTTCTGGAATTGGTTGAAACCTATTCAGTTGAAGAAGTGATTGGCATTGTCCAAGGCTGGAAAGACGATCTGCGTTTGATTATGTGTGCCCTTAATTGTGTCACCATAGCAGATCTGCAAAAAGTAGACTATCTTCTTTATGGAAAATTAAAAGAAGCAAAGGATCAGATGAAAAAGGCGTAACCACCGCCTTTTTTTCCATCCTCAGACTGAGGTGACTTTTTTGAATTGTGATAAAATAGAAGGGAGAGGATGCACCTATGAGAAAATTTAAAATCTTTTTATTTATCGAAGCCTGTCTTCTGACAGGAGCTCTGATTTTGATGGTATCAGAGCATTTTTCGCGTTTTCTGCTGATTTTATTCCTCTTTTTGCTTTTGATTCGCTATTACACTGGTAAAGAGGGCAATAATCTTCTTTTAGTGGTTGCAACCATTCTCTTCTTTTTCATCGTCATGCTTAATCCCTTTGTGATTCTAGCTATTTTTGTTGCGGTTATCTATAGCCTCTTTCTTCTTTATCCGATGATGAATCAGGAAAAAGAGCAGACCAATTTGGTCTTTGAAGAGGTGGTAACGGTTAAGAAGGAGAAAAATCGTTGGTTTGGAAATCTCCATCATTTTTCAAGCTACCAGACTTGCCAGTTTGATGATATCAATCTCTTTCGTTTCATGGGGAAGGACACTATTCATCTGGAGAGGGTCATTCTAACCAATCATGACAATGTCATTATCCTCAGAAAGATGGTAGGAACGACCAAAATCATTGTGCCTGTAGATGTGGAAGTCAGTCTTAGCGTTAACTGTCTCTATGGTGATTTGACTTTTTTCAATCAACCCAAGCGAGCCCTCCGTAATGAACACTATCATCAAGAAACAAGAGACTATCTCAAGAGTAACAAGAGTGTCAAGATTTTCTTGACCACTATGATTGGCGATGTGGAGGTGGTTAGAGGATGAAAAAACAAGCCTATGTAATCATTGCTCTCACCTCCTTCCTGTTTGTCTTATTTTTCTCCCACAGCTTGCTGGAAATCCTTGACTTTGACTGGTCTATTTTCTTGCATGATGTCGAAAAAACAGAAAAATTTGTCTTTTTGTTGTTGATATTCAGCATGACCATGACCTGTCTCTTAGCCCTATTTTGGCGAGGTATTGAAGAGCTTTCTCTAAGAAAGATGCAGGCTAATCTCAAGCGTTTATTGGCAGGGCAAGAAGTGGTTCAGCTTGCAGATCCAGATTTGGATGCCAGTTTCAAGTCCTTGTCAGGTAAACTTAATCTTTTGACAGAAGCTCTTCAAAAAGCAGAAAATCAGAGTCTTGCTCAGGAAGAGGAAATCATCGAGAAGGAACGGAAGCGGATTGCTCGGGATTTGCACGATACCGTCAGTCAGGAGTTGTTTGCGGCTCACATGATTTTGTCAGGTGTCAGTCAACAGGCTTTGAAATTGGATAGAGAAAAGATGCAGATCCAGTTGCAGAGTGTCACAGCTATTGTAGAAACTGCCCAGAAGGATTTACGGGTCTTGCTCTTGCATTTGCGACCAGTTGAGCTGGAGCAGAAGAGTCTGGTTGAAGGAATTCAAATCCTTTTAAAAGAGCTTGAGGACAAGAGTGATCTCAAGGTTAGTTTCAAGCAAAATGTGACGAAATTGCCTAAGAAAATCGAGGAGCATATCTTCCGTATTCTGCAAGAGTTGATTAGCAATACCCTTCGCCATGCCCAGGCCTCTTGTCTGGATGTCTATCTCTATCAGACAGATTTTGAAGTACAGCTGAAGGTGGTGGACAATGGGATTGGTTTCCAGTTAGGGAACTTAGACGACTTGAGTTATGGACTGCGAAATATCAAAGAGAGGGTTGAAGATATGGCTGGAACAGTTCAACTCTTGACAGCTCCCAAGCAAGGACTGGCGGTTGATATCCGTATTCGCCTGCTTGATAAGGAATGATAAAGGAGTAAAGATGAAAATTTTACTAGTAGATGACCATGAAATGGTCCGATTGGGCTTGAAAAGCTACTTTGACCTCCAAGACGATGTAGAAGTTGTGGGTGAGGCATCCAACGGATCTCAGGGCATTGACTTGGCCTTGGAATTACGTCCAGATGTCATTGTCATGGATATCGTCATGCCTGAGATGAATGGAATTGATGCGACCTTGGCTATCCTCAAAGAATGGCCTGAAGCCAAGATTTTGATTGTAACTTCGTACTTGGACAATGAAAAAATCATGCCTGTCTTAAATGCAGGTGCTCGCGGCTATATGCTTAAGACTTCTAGTGCAGACGAACTGCTCCATGCTGTCCGTAAGGTGGCTGCTGGCGAGTTAGCTATTGAGCAAGAGGTTAGCAAGAAGGTCGAATACCACCGCAATCACATAGAACTACATGAGGACTTGACTGCGCGTGAGCGAGATGTACTTCAACTCATTGCCAAGGGCTACGAAAATCAGCGCATCGCTGATGAACTTTTTATCTCTCTCAAGACGGTTAAGACCCATGTGTCCAACATCCTAGCCAAGCTGGAAGTCAGCGATCGTACCCAGGCAGCGGTCTATGCCTTTCAGCACCACTTGGTGGGGCATGAGGATTTTTAATTGTTATATAAGAATAATATTGGGGAAATGATTGCGTTGAGTATCAAAGAAGTGAAGTAGCTCCAGCATGATTGAAAAGCGCAGTCATTACTTGAAAAAAGTCGCTCATTTATGTTATAATAGACTGTATTTAAAAATTTTAAGGAGAAATGACAGAATGTCTGTATCATTTGAAAACAAAGAAACAAACCGTGGTGTCTTGACTTTCACTATCTCTCAAGACCAAATCAAACCAGAATTGGACCGTGTCTTCAACTCAGTGAAGAAATCTCTTAATGTTCCAGGTTTCCGTAAAGGTCACCTTCCACGTCCTATCTTCGACAAAAAATTTGGTGAAGAATCACTTTACCAAGACGTTATAAACGCTCTTTTGCCAAACGCTTATGAAGCAGCTGTAAAAGAAGCTGGTCTTGAAGTCGTTGCGCAACCAAAAATTGACGTAACTTCAATGGAAAAAGGTCAAGACTGGGTTATCACTGCTGAAGTCGTTACAAAACCTGAAGTAAAATTGGGTGACTACAAAAACCTTGAAGTATCAGTAGATGTAGAAAAAGAAGTAACTGACGCTGACGTTGAAGAGCGTATCGAACGCGAACGCAACAACTTGGCTGAATTGGTTATCAAGGAAGCTGCTGCTGAAAACGGCGACACTGTTGTTATCGACTTTGTTGGTTCTATCGACGGTGTTGAATTTGATGGCGGAAAAGGTGAAAACTTCTCACTTGGACTTGGTTCAGGTCAATTCATCCCTGGTTTCGAAGATCAATTGGTAGGTCACTCAGCTGGTGAAACTGTTGATGTAGTTGTAACATTCCCAGAAGACTACCAAGCAGAAGATCTTGCAGGTAAAGAAGCTAAATTCGTAACAACTATCCACGAAGTAAAAGCAAAAGAAGTTCCAGCTCTTGACGATGAGCTTGCAAAAGACATCGATGAAGAAGTTGAAACACTTGCTGAATTGAAAGAAAAATACCGCAAGGAATTAGCTGAAGCTAAAGCAGAAGCTTACAAAGATGCAGTAGAAGGTGCAGCAATCGATAAAGCAGTTGAAAATGCTGAAATCGTAGAACTTCCAGAAGAAATGATCCACGAAGAAGTTCACCGTTCAGTAAACGAATTCCTTGGAAACTTGCAACGTCAAGGTATCAACCCTGACATGTACTTCCAAATCACTGGAACTACTCAAGAAGACCTTCACAATCAATACCAAGCAGAAGCTGAGTCACGTACTAAGACTAACCTTGTTATCGAAGCAGTTGCGAAAGCTGAAGGATTTGACGCTTCAGAAGAAGAAATCCAAAAAGAAATCGAGCAATTGGCAACAGACTACAACATGGAAGTGGCTCAAGTACAAAGCTTGCTTTCAGCTGATATGTTGAAACATGATATCACAATCAAAAAAGCTGTTGAATTGATCACAAGCACAGCAACAGTAAAATAATCTTAATAAGATAAAAGCCCACCTGAATTGGTGGGTTTTCTTATGCACTATTTTCCAAAAATCTCTTTGAGGTCTGCGTCTGTAATCCCAATCATGGCCGGGATGCTGTCCCAGTTTTCTTCGGTTAGGATGTAGGATTCTTCAGAGGCGCTTGATGCGACTGTTTCAGAGATAGCTTGTTGCTTTTCTTCAACATTCTCCAATAAATCACTGAAGCGTTCAATCAAATAGGTTTTTCGGGCAGTTCCGATGTGTTGGGTAGCATAATCAAAGGCCTGTAATTCGCCTAGTAAGATAAGCTTGCTTTTGGCGCGTGTAATGGCTGTATAGATGAGATTGCGCTCCAGCATACGCCTACTAGCACTAGTGATAGGTAGGATGACAACAGGGAACTCACTTCCCTGGGACTTATGGATGCTCATGGCATAGGCCAGGCGAATCTTGTACCATTCGTTACGTGGGTAAGAGACCTCGTTGCCATCAAAATCAATGACAATCTCGTCTTGTTTCGACTCGGTGTATTTACCAGGAATCAGGTCTGTGATAGCTCCCAAATCTCCATTAAATACATTGATTTCAGCGTCGTTGACCAAATGAATGACCTTGTCTCCCTTGCGATAGTGACACTGGGGAGCTTCAAAACTGAGTTGGTCTTTTTGTGGTGGATTGAGCAGGTCTTGCATGAGCTGATTGATAGCATCAATCCCTGCTGTCCCTCGGTACATGGGAGCCAGAACTTGGATATCACGGGCAGGAATACCACTTCTGAGGGCAGCGCCTAAGATTTTCTCAATGGTAGCAGGAATATGCCTACTAGCAATTTCAAAGTAGGAACGGTCAGCTTTTTTCTGGGTGAAATCAGCTGGCAAGATTCCCTGTCGAATCTGACTAGCTAGGGTGACGATGGTTGATTCTTCACTTTGACGATAAATTTTTTCCAAGCGAGTCTGAGGAATCAAGGGAATATGAAGCAGGTCGGCTAGAATCTGTCCAGGACTGACAGATGGTAGCTGGTCGCTGTCTCCCACGATAAGGATTTTACTGTTAGAAGAGATGTTGGAGAAGAGTTGATTGGCCAGCCAAGTATCCACCATGGAAAATTCATCTATGATGATAAAGTCGGCATCCAGATAATCTTCCAGATGACTGGTATCATCGTCCCCTGTCATTCCCAAGTGACGGTGTATAGTAGCGCTAGGCAAGCCTGTCAATTCATTCATGCGCCGAGCGGCTCGACCAGTTGGAGCAGCAAGAAGAATGGGCAGATTGCTTTTTTTCCTGAGGTCAAGTCCTTCTAAAAGGGCATAAACAGCGATGATCCCATTGATAACAGTTGTCTTACCAGTACCAGGTCCACCTGTCAGGATAAAGACCTTGTTCTGTATAGCGTCACAAATCGCCTGTTTTTGAATGCTATCGTACTCAATCCCCAGCTCTTCTTCGACAGTAGTGATATGCTTTTGAATGGTTTCTAAATCCTGGCTCTTCTGTTTTCCTTTTTCAAGGATACGAACCAAGTGACTGCGGATGCCTTCCTCCGCGAAAAAGAGGCTGTTGTCAAAAATCTTGGTATCAACCTGCTGAACCTTGTCTTCTTCGATTAGGTAGGAGAGTTCTTGGGCCACTTGGCTGGGATCCAGTTCCACGGGACGGGAAGATTCAAGGAGAGTTAGGGTTTGTTCCAACAAATCCCGTGCTTCAACATAGGTATCCCCTGTTTCCATACAGGCCTGAAAAAGACTATGAACTAGACCGGCGCGGAAGCGTTCAGGAGCCTGACTTTCGATGCCTAGTTCCTCCGCTAATTGGTCAGCAATGGTAAAGCCCAAACCCTTGATATCCTCAACCAGTTGGTAGGGATAATTTTCAACCACATCAAGGGTTTCTTCCTTGTAAAAGTCTTGAATCTGGAAGGCTAATTTATTGGGAATACCGTAGTTGGCAAGTTTGGCCAAAACCATCTCGGTTCCGTAGTTGAGGCGGAGAGTGGAGACGAAAGCCTCTCGATTTTTGGCAGAGAGTCCTGTGATGCCTTCTAACTTTTCTGGGTGTTGCAAAATTTCGTCAATGGTATTGTCGCCATAGGTATCCACGATTTTCTGAGCTGTCTTGAGACCAATTCCCTTGAAATGGCTACTTGAAAAGTACTTAACCAAGCCTTTGCTAGTTGGTTTTGCGCGTTCATAACGGCTGATTTGCAGTTGTTCCCCATACTTGGAGTGCTGGACAATTTGCCCCCAAAATGTATAGTCTTCTCCCTCAATCACATCAGCCATGGTTCCTGTGACAATGATTTCAAAATCATCAAAATCCTCTGCGTCTGTATCGTCGATTTCTAGGAGGAGGATGCGATAAAAATTGCTGGGATTTTCAAAAATAATCCGTTCAATGGTTCCTGAAAAATAAACTTCCATAAGATTCCTTTGCATAAATAGGTGAGAGTTAATACTCTTCGAAAATCTCTTCAAACCACGTCAGCTTCGCCTTGCCGTATATATGTTACTGACTTCGTCAGTTCTATCTACAACCTCAAAGCAGTGCTTTGAGCAACCTGCGGCTAGCTTCCTAGTTTGCTCTTTGATTTTCATTGAGTATAACTTTGTTTCTATCTTAATCAAACTGGGTAGCGAATAATCATATTCTCACGATAGAAGAAGAGGCAGAGATTCTTGATTCTCGGCCTCTTCGATTTCTTAAAATGTTCCGATACGGGTGATTGGCCAGAAGCGGAATTTAGCTTCCCCTGTGATATCTTTTGCTTTAAAGGTACCTACGTGGCGGCTGTCGCTCGAAACCAAGCGGTCGTCTCCGAGGAGAAGGTATTCTCCTTCTGGGACAGTAAAGCTAAAGTTGGTATTGTAGTTGACATCGACTGTGAAGGCTTGGGCTTTTTGAGCGATACTTCTAAAGAAAGTTCCTTTATTTCCTTCAAAGCCCTTGCCTGAGTAAGTGCTTTGTAGTTTGTCATCCTTGAAGCGTTTGATGTAGTCAGCTAGGTAAGGTTCGTCCGTTTCTTTATCATTGATGTAAAGTTTATCGTTCTCGTAACGGATAGTATCGCCAGGCATTCCAATTACGCGCTTGACGATGTCCTTATTGCCATCTTCCTCATGGGCAACCACGATATCAAAACGGTCAATAGGGAGGTGTTTGACAACAAAGAGGATTTCGCCATCCGCTAGGGTTGGATCCATGGAATGCCCTTCTACGCGGACATTGCTCCAAAAAAAGATACGACTTAAAGCTAGTAATGACAGAATCAGGAGGAACAATCCCCACTCTTTTAGGAAATTTTTAAATGAATTCATAACTTACCTTTCTAAGCGTTTTTTCGCTTTTTCAGTATTTTTAAAGTGCAGTTTGGCGCAGAAATTTAGTCCCTGCATACCATAGGCTTGTAAAATCTGGCTAGCCACCTTGTCAGAAGCCGTTCCAGCTCCACTTGGAAGTTGATAGCCCAGTTCTCGTCCCAGATTTTCAAGATTTTCTAGAAAGAGATCACGCGCAATGATAGAAGAAACTGCGACGGCCAAGTATTTGCCCTCGGCCTTTTCTTCTAGGCTAATAGGATTGCTGAAACGATTGGCCTCTTGCGCCAAGTACTTGTCATAATTTTTAGCACTGGTAAAGGCGTCAATCACAATTTTCTCGGGCTGGATGCCTTTTTGAAGGAGGAGATAGATAGCCTGATTATGGAGGGCAACCTTAACCGAAACAGCATTGTAGCGGTCTCCGATGACCTCGTTGTACTTGCTTGGTGAGAGAAGCAGTGCCTGGTGCTGGATTTTTTCTTTGAGGATAGGGGCAATCTGACGGATTTTTAGGTCGGTCAGAGTCTTGGAATCCCCTACACCGAGTTTTCGCAAGAAGGTATGCTGGTCAGGTGTGACAAAGGAAGCCACAACTGCAAGTCCACCAAAGTAGGAACCATTTCCTACCTCATCTGTCCCAATCAAAGGGAGATTTTGTCCGCTGGTTTGCTCTACAGCTTGATAGCCAAAGAAACGAGCGTATTTCTCAGCCCCTTCACCCTGAAGTAAGACCTTTCCAGAAGTATAGATAGAAACCGTTGCTTGGGGTAGCCTCAAAAAGTAGCGGATATAGGGATTCTTGCTGGGAGCCAGACTGGTTTGATAGTGTTCAAGAAAAGCCTGAATCTCCTTTTCACTTGGTGTGAGTGTTATACTTGCCATAGTTTCTATTGTACCATAAAAGCAGGCAAATTTGTAAAAACTGACAAAATTAGCGAATTTTGGTATAATATCGTGAGGTGAATTTTATGGCAAATCTAAATCGATTCAAATTTACATTCGGGAAAAAATCATTAACTTTGACAAGCGAGCATGATAACCTTTTTATGGAGGAAATCGCCAAGGTTGCGACAGAAAAATACCAAGCAATTAAAGAACAAATGCCTAGTGCAGACGATGAAACAATCGCTCTTTTGTTGGCAGTCAACTGTTTATCAACTCAGCTCAGCCGTGAGATTGAATTTGATGATAAGGAGCAAGAATTAGAAGAACTCCGTCACAAGCTTGTGACTTGCAAGCAAGAACAGAGCAAGATTGAGGATTCCTTATGATTTCACTCCTTCTTCTATTGGTCTTGGCTTGGGGATTTTATATCGGCTATCGGAGAGGCCTGCTCTTACAGGTTTATTACCTGATTTCAGCCATGGCATCGGCTTTTGTGGCCGGCCAGTTTTACAAGGGAATTGGAGAGCAATTTCATTTGCTGCTCCCTTATGCAAATCCGCAGGAAGGTCAGGGAACTTTCTTTTTCCCATCGGATCAACTTTTCCAGTTGGATAAGGTCTTTTACGCAGGTATCGGCTACTTGTTGGTTTTCGGGGTTGTCTATAGCATAGGTCGTTTGCTTGGTCTCCTCTTACACTTGATTCCTAGTAAAAAACTGGGTGGTAAGTTGTTCCAAGTTTCAGCAGGGATCTTGTCCATGTTGGTGACCTTATTTGTCTTGCAAATGGCCTTGACCATACTAGCAACCATTCCCATGGCAGCTATACAAAATCCTCTTGAAAAGAGTATCGTCGCAAAACACATCATCCAGAGCATACCAGTAACAACTAGTTGGCTCAAACAAATCTGGGTGACAAATTTAATCGGATAAAAAGGGCAGGAGTTTTCCTAGCCCTTTGTTTACAGATTTGACTCGAATCTATCAGAATATAAAAAGCTACCACACCTAGACATTCAAAGACAAGGAAATAAAGATGAATAAGAAAATATTAGAAACATTAGAGTTCAATAAGGTCAAGGCTTTGTTTGAACCCCATTTGTTGACCGAGCAGGGCTTGGAGCAATTGAGACAGCTGGCTCCGACTGCTAAGGCAGATAAAATTAAACAGGCTTTTGCTGAGATGAAGGAAATGCAGGCTCTCTTTATCGAGCAACCGCATTTTACCATTCTCGCAATTAAGGAAATCGCAGGAGTCTGCAAGCGGTTGGAGATGGGGGCAGATCTCAATATCGAGGAGTTCCTCCTCTTGAAGCGCGTGCTTCTTGCTAGCCGAGAACTGCAAAGTTTTTATGCCAATCTGGAAAATGTCAGCTTGGAAGAGTTAGCCCTTTGGTTTGAGAAATTACACGATTTTCCGCAATTACAAGGAAATCTCCAAGCCTTTAATGATGCAGGTTTTATTGAAAATTTTGCCAGTGAAGAATTGGCGCGCATCCGTCGAAAAATCCATGATAGTGAGAGTCAGGTACGCGATGTCTTGCAAGATTTGCTCAAGCAAAAGTCGCAGATGTTGACGGAAGGAATCGTTGCCAGCAGAAATGGCCGTCAGGTTTTACCAGTTAAAAATACCTACCGCAATAAGATTGCAGGTGTTGTTCATGATATTTCTGCCAGCGGAAACACCGTCTATATCGAACCCCGTGAGGTGGTCAAACTGAGCGAGGAAATTGCTAGTCTGCGAGCAGATGAGCGCTATGAAATGCTTCGAATTCTTCAAGAAATTTCTGAGCGTGTCCGACCTCATGCGGCTGAGATTGCTAATGACGCTTGGATTATCGGCCATCTGGACTTGATTCGTGCCAAGGTACGCTTTATCCAAGAAAGGCAAGCAGTCGTTCCTCAGCTGTCAGAAAATCAAGAGATTCAACTGCTCCATGTCTGTCATCCTTTGGTCAAAAATGCCGTCGCAAATGATGTCCATTTTGGCCAAGATTTAACAGCCATTGTCATTACAGGTCCCAATACGGGCGGGAAGACCATCATGCTTAAAACTCTGGGATTGACGCAGGTTATGGCTCAGTCAGGTTTGCCGATTTTAGCAGATAAGGGAAGTCGTGTTGGTATTTTTGAAGAAATCTTTGCCGATATTGGCGATGAGCAGTCTATTGAACAGAGCTTGTCTACCTTCTCTAGCCACATGACCAATATTGTGGATATTCTTGGTAAGGTCAACCAGCATTCGCTCTTGCTCTTGGATGAGTTGGGGGCTGGTACAGATCCCCAAGAGGGAGCCGCCCTTGCCATGGCTATTCTGGAGGACCTTCGCCTGCGTCAAGTCAAGACTATGGCGACTACCCACTATCCGGAACTCAAGGCCTACGGTATTGAGACAGCCTTTGTGCAAAATGCCAGCATGGAGTTTAATACTGCAACTCTACGCCCGACCTATCGCTTTATGCAGGGAGTTCCTGGCCGAAGCAATGCCTTTGAAATTGCTAAACGTTTAGGCTTATCTGAAGTTATTGTAGGGGAGGCAAGCCAGCAGGTCGATCAGGACAATGATGTCAATCGGATTATTGAGCAACTGGAAGAGCAGACGTTAGAGAGTCGCAAACGCTTGGACAATATCCGTGAGGTGGAGCAAGAAAATCTCAAGATGAATCGTGCGCTAAAAAAACTCTACAATGAACTCAATCGTGAAAAGGAAACCGAGCTTAATAAGGCGCGTGAACAGGCTGCTGAGATTGTGGCCATGGCCCTCAGTGAGAGTGACCAGATTCTCAAAAATCTCCACAGTAAGTCCCAGCTCAAACCTCATGAAATCATTGAAGCCAAGGCCAAGCTGAAAAAATTGGCTCCTGAAAAAGTGGACTTGTCTAAAAACAAGGTCCTTCAAAAGGCCAAGAAAAAACGTGCTCCAAAGGTGGGAGATGATATCGTTGTTCTCAGTTATGGACAGCGTGGTACCCTGACCAGTCAACTTAAGGATGGCCGTTGGGAAGCCCAAGTTGGCTTGATTAAGATGACCTTGGAAGAGAAAGAGTTTGACCTTGTTCAAGCCCAGCAAGAAAAGCAAGTCAAGAAGAAACAGGTCAATGTCGTGAAACGAACTTCTGGTCGTGGCCCACAAGCCAGACTGGACCTTCGAGGCAAACGTTATGAAGAGGCCATGAATGAGCTAGATGCCTTTATCGACCAAGCCTTGCTTAATAATATGGCTCAAGTTGATATCATTCATGGTATTGGAACAGGTGTCATCCGTGAAGGTGTCACCAAATACCTACAAAGAAACAAACATGTCAAGAGTTTCGGCTATGCCCCACAAAATGCTGGAGGGAGTGGCGCAACTATTGTCACTTTTAAAGGATAGCAGTATTCTGGACTTTATAAAGTAAAAACTGTTGAACTAATTTTTACTAATAAACACATTGACAAAAGCCAACATTTTTTGTAAAATAAGAATCAATTAAATACCAACACCGAATGAAGTTTAATAGAAGTGGGGAATCGTTTGATTTTCCATGACTGTAAATGGACGGAACTCTGGAGAGACCGTAAAGGCACCGAAGGGGCAAGGCAGGCAACTGCTCAAACTCTCAGGTAAAAGGACAGAGCTAGGATAGACCGCTTTTTAGCATTTATCTAAGCATTCCAGAGTACATGTATCTTGCATGTGCTCTTTCTTTTGGGGTTGAAAAGATAGGAGAAGGAAATGTTAGAATTGCTTAAATCAATCGATGCTTTTGCTTGGGGACCGCCCCTCTTGATTTTATTGGTCGGAACAGGGCTTTACCTAACTATTCGGCTAGGACTCTTGCAGGTTTTGCGTCTGCCCAAGGCCTTTCAGCTTATTTTTATCCAGGATAAGGGACATGGGGATGTATCCAGTTTTGCAGCTCTGTGTACAGCCTTGGCATCAACCGTTGGAACAGGGAATATCATAGGGGTTGCGACGGCTATCAAGGTGGGGGGGCCTGGAGCCCTCTTTTGGATGTGGATGGCGGCTTTCTTTGGAATGGCTACCAAGTATGCGGAAGGACTCTTGGCCATCAAATACCGCACCAAGGACGACCATGGTGCAGTAGCGGGAGGTCCCATGCATTATATCCTTCTAGGGATGGGAAAAAAGTGGCGTCCACTTGCTGTTTTGTTTGCAGTAGCAGGAGTACTGGTTGCTCTCTTGGGAATCGGAACCTTCACTCAAGTTAACTCGATTACAGAATCTATCCAGAATACAACGACTATTTCGCCAGCTATCACTGCTCTCGTCTTGTCTGTCTTTGTAGCGATTGCAGTCTTTGGCGGACTCAAGTCCATTTCAAAGGTTTCAACTACTGTTGTGCCTTTTATGGCTATCATTTATATCTTAGGAACTCTTACAGTTATTTTCTTTAATATCGGGAAAATTCCTTCTACAATTGCTTTAGTCTTTACCTCAGCTTTTAATCCCCTTGCTGCGGTAGGTGGATTTGCTGGTGCTAGCGTTCGGATGGCTATTCAAAATGGTGTGGCGCGTGGTGTGTTCTCAAATGAATCTGGTCTGGGTTCTGCTCCCATTGCAGCTGCTGCGGCTAAGACAAATGAACCAGTAGAGCAAGGTTTGATTTCCATGACAGGAACCTTTATTGACACCCTCATTATCTGTACTCTGACTGGTTTGACCATCTTGGTAACTGGTGTTTGGAGTGGTGACTTGAATGGAGTGGCTTTGACTCAGTCAGCCTTCTCAACAGTCTTTTCACACTTTGGACCTGCCCTCTTAACCATCTTCCTTGTTCTCTTTGCCTTTACAACGATTCTAGGTTGGAACTACTATGGAGAACGCTGTTTTGAGTTCCTCTTTGGGGTTCGCTTTATCTGGCTCTACCGTGTGGTTTTTGTGCTCATGGTCTTGCTGGGAGGATTTATCGAGTTGGATATGGTTTGGATTATCGCAGATATTGTCAACGCCTTGATGGCTCTGCCAAACTTGATTGCCCTCTTGGTCTTGTCGCCAGTCGTTATTGCTGAAACTAAAAAGTATTTTGATAAATAATGGAATCACACACCGCGTGTGATTTTTTGCTTTCATAAAAAATTTCTATCAGTGTAATTTAAAATATATATTATACAAGGTATAGAATCTGTGATAGACTAGATTTCAACAACATGAAAAGAGGTTTTATGATGACAACATTTACAATTCATACAGTAGAATCAGCGCCAGCAGAAGTGAAAGAGGTTCTTGAAACAGTAGAAAAAGATAACAATGGCTATATTCCCAACCTAATCGGTCTCTTGGCTAATGCACCGACTGCTTTAGAGGCTTATCGTACTGTCGGAGCTATCAACCGTCGCAATAGCCTGACACCCGTTGAGCGCGAAGTCGTGCAAATCACGGCAGCCGTGACCAATGGTTGTGCCTTCTGTGTTGCAGGTCACACAGCCTTTTCAATCAAACAAATCCAGATGAATGATGATCTGCTTCAAGCCCTTCGCAATCGTACTCCAATTGAAACAGATCCTAAATTGGACACCCTAGCTAAGTTTACCTTGGCAGTTATCAATACCAAGGGTCGTGTAGGAGATGAAGCCTTAGCTGAGTTTTTAGAAGCTGGTTATAGCCAACAAAATGCCTTGGATGTGGTTCTTGGTGTCAGTCTAGCAAGCCTCTGTAACTATGCCAACAATCTAGCTAATACCCCAATTAACCCAGAATTGCAACCTTATGCTTAATTCATATCTGAGTAAAATGAAGTCTGAAATAATCGGACTTCGTTTTTTTTTTTTTAATACTCAATGAAAGTCAAAGAGCAAACTAGGAGGCTAACCGCAGGTTGCTCAAAACAGTGTTTTGAGGTTGCAGATAGAAGCTGACGTGGTTTGAAGAGATTTTCGATGAGTATTAAGTCCTCATTTAAGCACTTTTATGATATACTGAAACTAACATGATTATTGGAGGTTAGGATGAAAAAACTCCCCTTAGTATTTTCAGGTTGTTTGCTAGGTTTGGCAGGAGCTGGAAATCTTATTTTAGATACGTTGCCGGTTCTGTCCCATCTGTTGAGTCTGACAGGTTTGATTTTGTGGATTTACTTTCTGATTCTTCATCTCTTTAATTGGAAGGAAACCAAGCAAGAATTGACCAAGCCCCCTCTTTTATCAGGGATGGCAACCTTTCCCATGGCTGGGATGATTTTATCAACTTATGTCTTTCGCGTATTCCCTCATCTTCCTTTGGTAGCGCAAGGGCTCTGGTGGTTTTCATTTTTCTTGGACTTGGCCTTGATTGCTGATTTCACCATCAAGTTTGCCTGTCCAGGTCGTAGGGTTCATGCGACTCCTAGCTGGACGGTTCTCTATGTGGGGATAGCGGTGGCTGCCTTGACCTATCCTCTGGTAGGCATCATCGAAATTGCCTATGCGACCTTGAGTTTTGGTTTTCTCTTGACCTTCTATCTCTATCCCCTTATTTATAGCGATTTAAAGAAACATCCACTCCCACTAGCCTTGCTTGGACAAGAAGGAATCTATTGCGCTCCCTTCTCTCTACTCTTGGCTTCTCTAGTTCGAGTTGGAGGAGCCAGTCTACCGACTTGGCTCTTGATTGTCATGATCTTGTCTTCTCAATCTTTCTTTTTCTTTGTTTTGACTCGCCTACCCAATATTTTAAAGCAAGGCTTTCAACCAGCCTTCTCAGCCCTCACTTTCCCGACCATTATCACAGCTACTTCGCTTAAGATGGCTCAGGGAATCTTGAAACTTCCATTTTTGGATTATTTGGTAGTGGCTGAAACCGCTATTTGCTTAATTATTTTACTCTTTGTATTAGGCGCTTATCTGATTTGGTTACGAAAAAAGGTCTAGCTAGAAATAGCTAAACCTTATTTTTTATGGTTTGATGACTTCAGCTCCACCCATGTATGGACGAAGAACTTCTGGGATGGTCACAGAACCATCTGCATTTTGGTAGTTTTCAAGAATAGCAGCCACTGTACGTCCAACTGCAAGTCCAGAACCATTCAAGGTATGGAGCAATTTCACCTTGCCATCTGCTTCATCACGGTAACGGATTTGGGCACGACGGGCTTGGAAATCTTCTGTGTTTGAACAACTTGAGATTTCACGGTAGGTATTTTGTGCTGGAATCCAAACTTCCAAGTCGTAAGTCTTAGCAGCTGAGAAGCCCATATCTCCTGTAGAGAGAGCAACGACACGGTATGGAAGGTTGAGTTTTTGAAGAATATTTTCAGCGTTGGCTGTCATTTTTTCCAATTCTTCGTAAGATTCTTCTGGCTTGGCAAATTTGACCATTTCAACCTTGTGGAATTGGTGCAAACGAATCAAGCCACGAGTATCACGGCCAGCTGAACCAGCCTCAGAACGGAATGATGGACTCATAGCAGTGAAGTAAATTGGCAGGTCTTTGCCGTCAAGGATTTCATCACGGTAGTAGTTTGTCAGAGGAACTTCAGCTGTAGGGATAAGGACATAATTGCTGTCGCTCAATTCAAAAGTATCTTCCTTGAATTTTGGATATTGACCAGTACCAAACATAGAGTCATGGTTAACCATGTAAGGTGTGATGACTTCAGTATAGCCTTCTTTGCCATGTTCATCCAACATAAAGTTGTAGATAGCACGTTCTAAACGAGCACCGAGGCCTTTATAGAAGAGGAAGCGAGCGCCTGTTACCTTACCACCGCGTTCCCAATCAAGGATACCAAGGTCTTCACCGAGATCCCAGTGAGCTTTTGGCTCAAAGTCAAACTCGCGTGGAGTCCCCCAACGGCGAACTTCCACATTGTCATCTTCATCAGCCCCAACAGGAACACTGTCAGCTGGGATGTTAGGAAGAGTCGTTGTAAATTCTGTTAATTTAGCATCTATTTCTGCCAATTCAGCATCCAAGGCTTTGACTTCAGCAGATAGAGTTTGCATGGCAGCAATCTTGTCATCTGCATTTTCCTTGTTGCGCTTAGCTTGGGCAATCTCAGCAGAAACTGTGTTACGTTCTGCCTTGAGAGTTTCAACCTTGACCAAGATGTCACGACGCTTAGCATCGATTTCTTTCATCTCATTCAAGACAGCAGCATCTACACCACGTGTAGCCAATTTTTCTGCGACAGCTTCAAAGTCTGTACGAATACGTTTGATATCTAACATAAGAACTCCTTTATGAAAAAAGCACACCTGACAAAGCGTTGGAGTGGCAGGGCCACGGTTCCATCCAACTTCACAGGTGTGCACTCGATTGTGTATGCAATTGTTACTAACGGTAGAATTTCACCTATCTCTCCTATCTGCTCGCAGCACCCGCAGACTTTCTGAA
The DNA here is from genome assembly GCF_013276905.1 of Streptococcus sp. 3109. Taxonomy (NCBI): domain Bacteria; kingdom Bacillati; phylum Bacillota; class Bacilli; order Lactobacillales; family Streptococcaceae; genus Streptococcus; species Streptococcus sp. 3109. Next base: position 150,815 of record NZ_VMLY01000004.1, read on the forward strand.
AGAAGAAGATAACCTACTTATCCGTTGCTATGATTATACTAAAGTTTCTACTTTTTTGCAAATAGAATTTTAAATTTTTGGCTAATTGTCTGAATCAGGGTCGGAAGTTTTACGACCTTGTCATTTCCCAGCTTTTCGCGTGCAATTTTAAGAATGGCACCTGAGTCTTTTGAGGCAAAGAGGAATTTTCCTTTGTCTGTAAAGACTTCGAAGTGGCGACTGATTTTGCGACCAGAAACGTTAGCTCCAATTTGGTTGATATGGCTCCAAGGAATCTGGATAAATTGTTCAACATTGACATCTGGGTAAAATTCCAGAGCCTGATCTCCGACAAGAAATTTCCCAACTTTCCCAGCTATAGAGAGGTAGGAGGTACCTGTCGTATTGAGAAGAACAGTTTTGTTAAGAGATTGGGCCATGACTAGTCTTCCTTACTTTCACCGAAAAAGGCATTGTAAAGGGCTTTAATAGCTGCTTTTTCTTGGTCCTTATTGACAACGAACATGATAGAAACTTCACTAGAACCTTGAGACATCATCTGGATGTTGATCTTATTTTCAGATAGAGCGCGTGTCGCAGTAGCAGTGACACCAATATGACTCTTCATCTTTTCTCCAACAATCATAATGATAGAAAGGTCGTGTTCGATTTCTGCATGGTCTACTTCAGCCTTTTGAACCAACTGACGAAGGATTTCTTCTTCCTTTATAGGAGTTAGTTCGCGAGAACGGAGGATGATTGAAAGATCGTCGATACCTGTTGGCATATGTTCCCAACCGATGTTAAGATCTTCAAGGATTTGCAGGACCTTGCGACCAAATCCAACCTCACGGTTCATGAGGTATTTAGACATATTAATGCTGACAAAACCTGAATCACCAGCAATTCCCACAACTGGAAATTCATCACTACTGTGTTTTAGAACGATACGAGTACCTGGATGGTCAGGGTTGTTGGTATTTTTGATAACAAGGGGGATTTTTCCACGGTAGGCAGGTAGAAGGGCTTCGTCATGAAGGACTGAGAACCCTGCATAGGCCAATTCACGCATTTCACGGTAGGTCAACTCAGGGATCGAGTGTGGTTGGTGAATAATACCAGGGTGGGCTGCAAAGATACCATCAACATCCGTAAAGTTTTCATAGAGGTCAGCCTTAACCCCTGCAGCAATGATAGAACCTGTAATATCAGAGCCTCCACGTGAGAAGGTACAGATTTGATTTTCCTTAGTAACTCCAAAGAAACCAGGAATAACAAGTACTTCATTTGCATTTGTCAATTCTTCAATCTTGTCATAACTTGATGGAATGATGCGAGCGTGACCAGGTTCACTTGTGACCACAATACCAGCTTCTCTAGGATGCACATAGCGTGCATCGATCCCGTTTTGGTTAAAGTAGGCAGCAATCAATTTAGCATTGTTATTTTCACCAGCTGCTAGGAAAGTATCGTAGAGAAATTCATTTTCATCAATAGGAAGAGTGGCTAAGGCGCGAATGCTTTTAGAAATTTTTTCTAAAACAGCTGGTTTTAGCCCTAGTTCACTAACCATAGCAGCATAGCGGTCGATAATCCAGTTTTGACTCTTACTAATATCGTTACCAGCAACATAGTCGCGGTAGTATTTAATCAAGGCATCCGTAACCTTAGTATCTTCAGCATTGCGTTTTCCTGGTGCAGAAACAACTACAAAACGACGCTCTGAATCGCTTTTGACGATGTTTAAAACTTTTTCTAATTGACTAGCAGAGGCAAGAGAGCTACCTCCAAATTTAACAACCTTCATAAGAACTCCTAAAGTAAGTATTTTATACGATTATAGCAGAAAGAAAGGCTTTTTTCAATGAAGAAAATAAGATGCTTTCTAGTTATAAAGCGAGCCTTTCTAATCGGCTGAGACACTTTCAGTTGATTTTTTCTTGCTTTCTGTTCCTAAAAAAGATATACTTTGAAAATAAAATGATTTAACAATCAATGAAAATCAAAGAGCA